>JBIKMD010000737.1:0-3630 GCA_044359465.1 Myxococcota bacterium | reverse complement strand
TTGCGCCTGCAGTCTTCCCATTTTTGCAGCGCGTGCTCGTGGACACACACTTCACGCAGCGGGATCGCTTGGGCCGTCTGGTGGTGTTCCTTGCCCGCGCCTACTCCACGCCCCTGCTCGGGGTGGGCATTGATGAAAGAACGGCTCTGATTGTGGAAGCAAATGGCGCTGCTCGGGTCATCGGTTCAGGCAAGGTGCACGTCGTCTCGGCGGACCAAGCGCCAGAGACGCTGAGCGACGGCGAGCCCCTCACCTACCGGCATCTGCCCATGCAATCATTTTCACCTGGAGCGACCTTTACCCTTGGCGCCGATGCGCTAACCGGTGAGATCGATTGCGTCGCCGGCAAGCTGTAGTCGCTAACCAAACTTGACTCGCCTGCGCTCATCGACGAAGTTTCTCGGTCTATGGCGTCCAAAACTCCTGGAAAACCCGCAGCCAAACCAGCAGCCAAAAAGCCAGCCGCTGCCGCCCCGCCAGCCGTAGGCGCGCAGGACGCATGGAAAGCGATGGGCGCAGCCGAGGTCGCCAAAAAATTTCGCCTGATCAACGACATTGAAACCTCGTTGACCCAAGAGAACATGGAAAAATTCGTCATGGGCGATGCCTCGCTGGCGCAGCTCATGGGCATCACGGTGGATCAAACCTACAAGATCGCCGAACACGCCTACACCTTGTTTCAACAAGGCCGTATTCGCGAAGCGCGGCAAATCTTCGAAGCGCTGACGATCCAAAATCCGATCGACGGCTACATGCACTTCATGCTCGGTGCCATCTACTGGAAGCTCGATATGCCGGAAGAAGCTGTTGAAGAGTATGGCACGGCCATCTCGCTCAATCCCAAAAACATCGCGGCGTACACGAACCGCGGCGAGATATTGTTACAGCACGGTGAGTTCGAAGACGCACTCGATGATCTGCGTATGGCGATTTCGCTGGATAAGAAAGGCGACGATCCCTTTGCGCTTCGTGCACGCGCGCTAGCGAGTGCGACGGCAGAGATTGTCAGGAGCGTAGCGGAAGAGAAGCAGGCGAAGAAGAAGTAACGCGCGCTCAGCCGACGATTTCTTCGGCCTTGTCTTTTGGCATCACAAAGAGCGGAATGCTCTTCACCACACGACCGAGCTCCGCTTCAGCGTTGATCAACGCTTCCGGGTCTTCGGTCTCCGTATAGTTCCCGTAAAATTCCATCGTTTGGCCGAGCTCATCCGAGCTGTGCGTGCTCATGCCTTGTTCTTTGGCAATCGCGTGCGTGATGTTCGCGAGCCATTGGGCGCCGCGTTGGAGATCGCTGTTACGTGCACGACGGAGGAGCAATTTTTCGAATGGATTCATGAGCAAATCTCCTGTGTAAGTCGCTGGATGCTGAGTACCTACAATTGGGTTATCGTGCCGGCGCGCACATCGTTGCTTGCGAGCGCAAACATTGCGCGCGACCAGCGACTGTCATTTAGGCAAAACGCACAAAGCACAGGGCGTGGCACTGCCAAGTTGTCACTGCGTTCTGGAGCCCGTGACATGGCTCAAACCAGCGCAATGATTGGAATTTTATCTAAACACTAAGCACATTCACGATTGGTCCATGGTTTGCTCAGTGCGGAGATAGAGGCTCTCTGACCATGGATGTACAACGTTCTCTCACACTCGTTCTGGGCCGCTACCGCTGGGCGCTGAACCTTTTGCTCTTGTCGATTGCGGCGTTCTTTTCCGCCAAGATCGTCAACGTCTTCCTCTACCGCGCCATGCGCGAGCTCCCATCACTCGATGGCGCGCCCTCGAAGCGAGCGAGCTTACCGGCAGCACTCGCCAGCATGACGCCGAGCGCAGCAGTCAAACTCATCGTCGACCGCAATCTCTTGCAAGCGCGCATCGAAGTGCCCGAGCCAGAAGCCGGACCAGCCAAACCAGTCGACACCAACCGCCAGATGCCGTGCAGCATTGGCGCGAACATCCAAGGCATCATCTCGGCGAATCAGTCGGACTGGTCTTACATCGTGTACCGCGATCCCAAGACGCAAGAGACAGCGCTCTACGCGCCACGCGAAGGTCGCAACAAGCTGCCAGGCGACGTGACCCTGCTCGAGGTCTATCCCGGCGAAGCGAAGTTCCGAAAAGAAGATCACTTGGAAGTTTGCGTGCTCGGCGACGACGGCACCAAGCCCGTACCCGATGCGCCTCCAACGCCTCCAAGTGAAGATGCAGGCTCGAGCCCTGGTGGTGGAGGCGAAGGCGTGAGCAAAGTCAGCGAAAATGAATACGCTATCGAGCAGAAAAAAATTCAGTGGGTGCAGGAGCACTTGAACGAAGTGGCTACCGACGCACGGATCGTACCTGCCTTCAAAGATGGGAAGAGCGACGGCTTTAAATTGTTCTCTATTCGTCCCGGCTCCGTTTATCAGCAGATTGGCCTGCAGAACGGCGACGTGATTCAGAAGATCAATGGCTACGAGATGAATAGTCCGGACAAGGCGCTTGAAGTTTACGGCAAGTTGCGAGACGCGCGCGCCATCTCGGTGCAGCTCGAGCGCCGTGGATCACCAAAGACCATCACGTATCAGATTCGTTAGTCAGATTGTAAAGATTGACCGCTCACGCGCTACGGAAAGAGACACAGTGCACAAGAATTTTTCAGAGTCATCGCTCGCGCGGCAAACGACCTTGCTGCTCCTTCCTCCATGCCTACTGCTCACGGTGCTCATGGAGCCAACGCGGGCTTACGCAGCACCCAAACCTCCGCTGCCTGTGGTTCCGAATTTCAAACCGCTCAAACCAGGGCAGGCGCCGCCACCTGGTGCGCTCGTCGATCCCAATCCGCCGGTCAAAGCAGCGCTCCCTCCCGCGCCACCGAGTGCACCGTCGAACAACAATCTGACGCCGCAGCAAGCAGGCGGTGATGCCAACAAGAAGCTCGACCCGAAGGCGCTGCAAAAAGGCCGTTGGAAGTTCGACTTCAACAAGGTTCAGATCTCGGAGATCGTCAAGCTCATCAGTGAGATCACGCAGCGCAACTTCATCATTCCAGAAAAGATCAAAGGCAACGCGGTCACCATCATCAGCCCACAAGACGTGACGGCAGATGAAGCCTACAAGGCATTTTTGTCAGCGCTCGAAGTCAACGACATCACCATCGTCAAGGTCGGCAAATTCTACAAGCTCGTGCCCAGCGCAGATGCGGCCAAGTCGCCCATTCCAACCTACACGAACGACAAAGACGAAGTACCGGCGAATGACAACATCGTCACCAAGATCATTCACCTCGAGCACTCGGACGCGACGACGATTTCGAACATTTTGAACAACTTCAAATCGAAGGTGGCGCAGCTTGCAGTCTACGCGCCCACCAACGCGATCATCGTGAGCGAATGGGGAAGCAACCTCGTCCGCATGGAGCAGATCCTCAAGAACCTCGACACCGAGGGCACGAACGATCAGATCCACCTTAAGCCAATCAAATACGCAACGGCGAGCGAGATGGCGACCAAACTCGGCGAGCTCTTCGACGTGAAAAAAGGTCCCAAGACCGGCGGCGCCACCCCTACGCCGGGCCAACCGGGTACGGGCACCGCAGATGAGACGCTCTCCATCAGCAAGCTAATTCCGGACGATCGCACGAACCAGTTGATCATTGTC
>JBIKMD010000736.1:0-3635 GCA_044359465.1 Myxococcota bacterium | reverse complement strand
CGATGGTCGATGAATTTTTGGGTCTTTACTCGGACGCCTGTGTGCGCAGCTCGAGCCGCACACAAAGTCCGTGAGGCTGGGCCGCGGCTGCTGTGATTGTCCCACCCTGCGCTTCGACCGCTGCCTTACAAAAAGCGAGTCCAAGCCCAACATTGTGGCTTGCTCGGTGGCTTGCGTCGCCCTGCGAGAAAGCTTTGAACAAGCCCGCCATCTTGTCGGGAGAAATGCCCGGGCCTGCGTCTTCGACTTCGATGGCGATGCGGTCGCCGGAGCGCACAGCGCGTAGTGTCACGTTCGAGCCTTTGGGCGCATGGCGGATGCCGTTATCGATCAGGTTCTCCAGCACACGTCCAAGCAGCTCAGCGTCAGCAATGACGGACGTGGATGGATCTGCCTCCACTCGCAATGCGATCTCTCTCTCGTACGTTTGCGACCGCTCGCGTTTGACCACGCGCTCGAACAGCGCGGACAGAGAAACCGTCGTCAGACGCGGAGTGAGCTTGCCTGACTGACTCTTTGCTAGCTCGAGGATCGACGACACTCTTCGGAGCATGATGTCGGTCAAATCTACCGATTCGCTGCAGGCGTTACGCTTGTCCTCGGTATCTGCGTCGGCTTGCAAGAAGCGCAAATTGAGGCGGAGTGCCGCGAGTGGATTTTTCAGATCATGCACCACCATTGTGGAGAGCTCGAACTGCTGCGCGCGTGCATGCTCGAGCGCCGCATTCTGTTGCATGACCAGCGCGTGCCGGGCGCGTAGTTCTTTGCTCGTATGGTTGAGTCGAAGGAGCGAGCGGGCCCGCGCCAAGAGCTCGAGTCGGCGCGCTGGCTTCTCCAAAAAGTCATCGATCCCGCACTTCAGCGCGCGTTCTTGCGCTTCGCTTCCTGGCATGGCTGTCAGAAACACGATGGGCGTGTCAGCAAAAGGCGTGCGCTCGCGAATCGCTGTACACACAGCGAAGCCATCCATCTGCGGCATCATGACATCAACGAAGAACAAGTCAGGGGACAAGCCGTCATCGAGCGCAGAGAGCAGCGCTTCTCCACCGCTAAACGCTTTGGCGTCATAACCTTCAGCGCTGAGCAAAGAACGCAGCATGCGTAGTACGTCTGGCTCGTCGTCGACGATGGCAATGGTTTGGGTCACGTCAAGTGAGTCGAAGGTTGTGCGCCTTGGATTAAGCGCACATTGTGCGACATTGCGTCGCGCCGGAGCATGGCGGGAAGAAGCTTCGGCTTACTGGCAGGCGACGTTGTAATCGACGCGCAGCGTTTGACCAGCGGTTGGGGCGCTCGTTTGCGTGAACGTGATGGTCTTCGCTGTGTTGTCGATGACCCAGTTTGTGTTGCCGTTCGCGTCGAACTCAGGCACCGCGACGCCGTCGAAGGTGACGGAGATGGGCGCGAGCGCTTCGGAGGTGAGCGTGAACTGAGTACGGAAGCCCGCGGCGGCTTTGCCGATCGCTGCGAGCGACGCAGCCCAGTCGGTGGTGCAGATGTCTTCTTTGACGCCGCCGGTGTTCGTCACAGTCTCGAGCAGGCGCCCGTCGTCTGGGTAACCCTCGGTGACGCAGGTTGCCGTGTCGCCTTGGAAGGGGCCGATCACGTTGTAGCTGAGCAGGTTCGCGCCTTTGAGGTTGATCAGCTCGTCCGTGTAGAACTTCACGGGTTGCAAGCTTTGTTCGAGCGCGTCGCTGATGCACACGACGGCGAGCGAGGCATCGGCGCGGAGGAATCCCGCATTGACGCTCCCGAGCAAAGGCTGCGTGAGCGCAAGGTGCGATGCTTCGAGGCATGTTTCGACTGCTGACCCGTTCGTACCCACGTTCACCTTTTCGCTGAATTGCGAGGCCAGGTTGGCCGATTGCGGGGTGAGCACAGTGTCTGGATGCGTGGGGCCAGACACGAACGCGCCCGCAGGTGCTTGGTCTGCAGAGGTGGTGGTGACCGCAATGTGGAAGTCGCTGCTCGTGAATTGCGCTTGGGCAATGAACGACGCGAAGTTCGCTGCGAGTGAGGTTTGCTCTTCGTACATCGAGCCCGAGTCGTCGATGACGAGCAAGATGTCCGATTTGTTGGCGGCAGCTTGTTGGACGAACTCATCCGAGCCGCGGCCCGCGTTATCGCCAATGCCAGCGAGGCCCACTTGATAGGTATGCGCGACGCTGTTTTCGTTCGAGACGACAGAGATAATGGCCGCGTCGGCGCCAAGGTCAGATGGCAGGTATTGTGCGTCGAAGGTCACCGTACCACCAGCAGCGATGCCGCCCGTGGGAACGTTCGAGAGCGAGAACTCGCTGCCGGCCGGAAGAGAGATGTCCGTGAGCCCTACGCGGAACGAGCAGGTGTTGAACACGGTGAACGTCGCAGGAGCCGAACAAGCGAGCTTGACGTTGCCAAAGTCGTACTTGTTTGGCGTGATTTGCAAACAACCAGGGGCCACTGGGCAGGCGCCGCTGATTGGTGCGGTTTGCTCTGCGTCGAAGCTGTCGATATCGAAGCCATAGTCATTGACGCTTGGATCGCTGACCATGCGAATGATGACAACGTCGCCCGGGACTTCAGCCGAGACGAAATCGCCGAGCGTTCCTGAGTAGGTTGCGACTTGGGTCATGTCCGCGGTGTGCAGCGCGACGATGTCGTAACGTGATTCCGTAGCAAAGTTCTTGAAGTGCAAACGCATCTTGGTGGCGCCCACTGGGCCCTGAACCGTCCAGGTGCGGGTTTGCGCATCTTTGTAGTTGTGGTCCGTGCTGATGGCATTCACGCCAGTGAGCGGGGTGTTTGTCCATACGACTTGATCGTCGCCGGTCCAGCCGTACTCAATGGCGTCAATGAGGAAGCCTGGGCCGTTCGTGCTCTCGTCTGCAATGAGCTCGAGCGTTGCTTCTGAGCCCGTGAGATCTGGGCTCCAGCCCGTGAAGAAGCCGGTGTACGACTTCACTTTGTTGCCTGCTTGATCGGTCAGCCGAACGAAGTCGTAACCTTCTTCGGTATCGATGTACTTGAAGTGCACGCGGAAGTGCGAGGTGCAATTGGGCGCTTTGATCTGCCACTTCTTGACGGTTCCGTTGGCGTACGGATGCGCGCTTTCAATCGGCGTTGTCAGGTTTTCTTTGACGAGCGCATCGCTCATCGTACCGACCGAATCGGTATCCGCCGCGAACGGCTTGGCCTGCGCGCTGACACCAGGCGCTGGCTGGTTAGAGCACGCTACTATGAATCCGAGACACACTACGGCTGCACTTCTCAACATTGGTGAGGACCCTCCGGTGCGGCGCACTAGAGAAGTCTGCGTCAGAAGGGAACGACAAAAGTCTCAAATTCGGTGCGAGTATCCGTCGCGTGGCGCAATTTGCATGACAGATGCCATGCCTATAGCGCGCTCACCCAGCGGGGATCGAGCTCGGGAAGCGGAGGCGGCTGGCCGCGCAGCAGGGACTTGATGGCATCGTCGAGACCGCGCAAGGTCAGCGGAAACATGGGGATGATCTCGCCAATCGTCTTGATCGTCCAAGCGTTTTGCCACGAGCGCTCTGGCATGGGGTTCAGCCAAACCGCGTTGCTGAAGCGTTGCCTCATGCGGTGCAGCCACACGATGCCAGGCGTGTTGTTCTGGTGCGTCAACGACACGG
>JBIKMD010000735.1:0-3638 GCA_044359465.1 Myxococcota bacterium | reverse complement strand
CCGGTAGAACATGTGCTCGGTGCGACACAGGCCAATACCCTCTGCACCAAACGCAAGCGCTACTTCAGCGTCCTTTGGCGTGTCAGCGTTGGCTCGAACTGCGAGCTTTCTGAATTTGTCCGCCCAACCGATGAGCGTATTGAAGTCATCACCGAGCTGCGGCGCCACCGTCCGTACTTCGCCGAGGATCACCTCGCCTGTGGACCCATCTATCGTGATGATGTCGCCCTCACGCACAACCGTATCGCCAGCAGTGAAAATCTTCTGGTTGTAGTCCACGCGAATGTCAGAGCAGCCAACCACGCAGCTGCGCCCCATACCGCGCGCCACCACGGCCGCATGTGAAGTCATGCCGCCACGGCTGGTGAGCACACCCGTCGCAGCGTTCATCCCGTGGATGTCTTCCGGCGAGGTCTCTACGCGCACGAGCACCACGCGGCGACCCGCTTTGGTTTGGTTGATGGCGTCTTCAGCATTAAAAACGACAGCGCCGGAGGCGGCACCGGGGCTCGCAGGAAGCCCCTTGGCAATCGCGAACCGTTTCGCGTCTGGATCCAAATTCGGATGCAACAACTTCTCGAGCTGCTCGGGCTCGACGCGAAGCAGCGCCGTACGTTCATCGGTGATGCCTTCGCGCACCAGATCGACGGCGACTTTGAGCGCTGCCCTGCCGGTGCGCGAGGCCGAGTGCGTGTGCAAGATATACAACTCACCTTGCTCAACGGTGAACTCGATCTCTTGCATGTCGCGAAAGTGCGCTTCGAGCTTCTCGGTCAGCGCCACAAGCTCCGCAAACAATTCGGGTTGTGATTCCTCGAACGAGGTTTGTGCTCCAAACTTGGGCTGGAGCTTGGTGACGGGGATGGGCGTATTGATGCCTTGGCTGAGCTCATCCCCCTGCCCTCGCGGCAGATACTCGCCACGCAGGCGCTTTTCGCCGGTGGTCGTATCACGTGAGCGCAGCAGGCCCGCGCCGCTATTGTCACCAAAACACCCGAACACCATGGCTTGCACGGTGCAGGCGGCGCCTTCCTTCTCGAGTACGCCGCTTGCCAAACGAAAACGCTCCGCGCGTGGCATGCGCCAAGAATCGAACGCAGCGCCCATGGCGCCAAACAGTTGTTCCTCAGGATCTTCAGGGAACGCACGCCCGGCGTGTTTGGCGAAGGTGGACAGCAAGGTGAGTGTTGCCGCTTCATCGTCCGCAGCGGCGCTGGCGAGCTCATCGAGCTCGTCACGGTCCATGCGGTGCACAGCTGCACCGTAGGCAGCAATGAAGCGATTGTAGATACGAGCAGCAGAGGTGCCGTCTCCGTATTTCTTTGCGAGCGCACGCGCAGTTTTCTGGTTGATGCCCACGTTCAACACCGAGCTGAGCGCGCCTGGCATGGCTACCCGCGCATCGCCGCGAACACTCACGAGTAAGGGATCCGTCTCGGAGCCCAGTTTTTTCCCCGTTTGGTGTTCGAGCGCGGCCAGCGACTCCCGAACTTCCGCGCGCAATGCCTCGGAAAACTGCCCCTTCGATGTAAAGTATTGATTACATACATTCGAGGTGACCGTGAAGCCAGCCGGCGTTCTGACACCCATGCGGCTCAACTCGGCAAGCGTAGCCCCTTTGAGTCCAAGAAGCGCAGTCATGGAGGAGTCGCCAACGGCGCTACCCGGTGCAAAGCGATAGACGTCTGTCATAGTGGCCTCGGACTACTCGAAATCATGCGCAGGGAACAGGGCGAGCGGGTGTTGTGCTCCGAATGCAACATCCGAAGACTAGGGCGCATCGCGTCATCGTAGAGATCGGGTTGCGTCGCTCCTCGAATGCGGTGACGCTCTTTCTCTCGTTCGGAGGTGAGGCGTTGGACGCCGCAAGGGTATTCGACTTCATTGTGACAAGTGCGGCAGGTGCCGGAGCGGACGTTTGCGAGCTGTGGCTCTGCTCCTCAGATCGCGTCAGCCTTAGCCGTGCTGCGACGAGGCAACTAGGTGCGACGCGCTTTCCGGAAGACGAGGCGCAAGTCGTGACAATTGAGCGCCTGGCGAGCGGGTTGCTGGAGGAAGCCCTCCAGCAGCGTGAGCCGCAGCGCTTCACGCGCGCGGCAATGGACGCGAAGGTCAGCTCGGCCGATCCTCTCGCAGCACACGTGAGAGAGCAGAAGGCTGTCAGCGTTCTGATGGCACCGATTGCAGTCGACCAGCAGCCCGGCGCGCTGCTTGTATTGATCCGCAACCAAGCAAAGGCCGATCCGTTCACAGAAGCGGACGCGAACCTCATTGCCGCCGTGGCTTCGCTCGCTTCGGCAGCACTCGAAAAAATTTGGACAGGCATACCCTCCGTTCCTCTGCGTGTGATCATCAATAACTTGCCTGCGATGGTCGCGTATTGGGATGTGACGCTGCGCTGTCGCTTCGCAAACCGCGCCTATGAACGGTCGTTCGGCGTGGCCCAAGAAGCCTTGCTTGGTCGCGCTATGCCCGAGATCCTCGGAGCAGATTTTCCGCTCCATGCCCCGTATATCAAGAAGGTCCTGCAGGGTGAGCCGCAGGAGTTCGAACGCGAGACCCAGAGTCCCCTCGGTGGACCACCGGGCCACAGCCAAGCGCTCTACATTCCCCATTTTATCGACGGGGAGGTTCATGGTTTCTGCGTGCTAGTCATCGATATCAGTCAAAGAAAGCAGGCGGAGTCAGAGGCCGCGCGAGCCATGAAACAGACCGAGGCCGCCAACCGCGATCTCGAAACGTTCAGCTATACGGTTGCGCACGATCTACGCGCACCTCTGCGCGGCATGAGTGGTTTCGCAGCACTCCTGCTCCGGCACTATGGAAATACGCTCAATACCGAGGCAAACGACTGGCTGAACGAGATTTTGCAGGGCACGGAGAAAATGGCAGAGCTCATCAACGCGCTGCTGGATCTCGCGCGGCTGCAGCGAGGTCCCATCAAACGGGAGCGCGTCAACATCGCCTCTCTTGCTCGCAACGAAATTGCACGCCTTGCTGCCGCGGAACCAACACGGCAAGTGGAGGTCGTGCTTGACCCTGAGGTGTTCGTGTACGCCGACCCCTCACTCGCACGTGCGCTTGTCTGCAACCTCATCGACAATGCGTGGAAATTCACAAGGTCGTCCGCCCGCGCACGAATCGAAGTGGCGCGAGGAGACGCGCAGCAGGACGCCGGTTTCATGGTGCGTGACAATGGTGCGGGGTTCGACATGGCGTTCGCAGCCAAGCTGTTTGCTCCCTTTCAGCGTCTCCACACAGTCGACGAGTTCCCAGGTTCTGGCGTGGGCTTAGCCACGGTGCAGCGCATTGTCCAAAGACACGGCGGGGAAGTGAGAGGAGAAGGCGCTGTGGGACGCGGCGCAACCTTCTACGTGTCACTACCGCGCCCAAAAAACAGCGAGGCTTAGCTACTACTACTGTGTAAATAGTGCTCCGAGACTACCTCACTGCTTTCTCGGATTGTGCGTGAAGAACCGAGAGCGAGCGGCGCCTTCGCACGCGACTCCGTTTTGCTTCCGCTCGAACGCAGGCGTTGCTGAGACGACCTTGGTTGCCTCGCTGATATGACGTGACCGTCAAGTGGTGACGAGAACGATCTTCTTTATTTTTCCTTTCGACAAACAAACGCAAAGCAC
>JBIKMD010000326.1:0-5627 GCA_044359465.1 Myxococcota bacterium | reverse complement strand
GGTGTATAAACCTGCCTGAACGGCGCGTGGAGTGAATGCGCAGGGTCTGTTGGCCCGAACATTCAGGTCTGCAACGGTAGGGACGAAAACTGCGACGGCTCGATTGACGAGGGTTGCACCTGCACGGCGGGTGAGCAGCGCTTTTGTTTCTTGAAACAAGTGAACGTCGCACAAAACGGACTCACCAACGTACGCGGCGAATGCCGTGCGGGCGTGCAGCGCTGCGTTGGCACCGCCTGGGGCAAATGCGAGGGCGCCACCTATGCCACAGCCGAGCTATGCGACGGCAAGGACAATGATTGTGATGGTCTCTTCGACAACGGCTTCGACGCAGACTTCGACGGTTTCACGACGTGCGGCACCATCACGGGCGTGTGCGGGCTCAGCGGGCCAAGTGGTTGCGGCTCTCTTGCGGGAGACTGCGCGGCGAACACCAATCCACGCGTGGGTGGGACACTGACTGGACTCGTTGATTGCGACGACGGCAATAGGACCCGTCACCCGTGTCAGATCGACCGCTGCGGTGACGGCAGCATCGACGACAACTGCGACGCCTCCTTCGAGGAGTGCCAGACACCCGATGGCACCTGCGCGTCTGCAAATTATGCGGGCGGTTATGCAGACGTTGGCGGCCGGTTGAAAGCCGAATGCCGTGCCTCGGGCGCGGAGTTTGGGCTCATCTGCAGCACAACAAGTGGTTTGTGCGGCGACGCAAGCGAATGCCAAGGCAAACTGGGACAGAGCAACGCCGCGGGCATTGTCAGGCCGGCCTGCCGCGAGGCACTTGGTTGTCTCGCGGGGGAAATCTCGGCTCCCAATTTTGCTACTCCAGCCCCAGCAAACGATCCCTACAACGACTGCGGGGCCTATGATTGTGACAGCCCGAGCAATCGCATTTTTGCGGGCGCAGTGGTTGGCACTGATACAGGGTGGGTGATCAACGATCCGGATGGATCACAAGGCCTCAGCGGGCAGTACGAATGTCACGTCTATCCACCCGTTCAGGCCAGCGCGACGCTCTGTTCTGGCGGAAGCTGCGAGACCGCCTTCGACGCTTGCACACGTGAGGCCGCGGGCGGTTCCGTGCGCTCCATGGTCGCGGGCGCGATCATCGATCAGCCTTGTCACATTCCGCTTGGCAGTCCCACCGGTCTTGCCGCGAACCTAGGCAGCAGTTGCGTCACGCTTGCGAATGGTAACGCAGTGCCTCCAGCCGCAGGCTTCGTGACGGCGGGTCAACCAGATCCTCTCGGCCGCTGCAATGCGGGTTCCGTCGGTTGCTCGGGGCTCGTCGCGTCGCCGTTTGCCGGGGACAATATCTGCCAGTTTTTGGCCGCGGCGCCCGCGGACCCAATCAACGTCTGCGGCGCCGGGGGCACCTGCGACAACACAATCAGCGTCGCCGCTTGTGTCGCCGCAATCGGAGGCGCACCGAATCTGGCAGCGGTGAGCGCCCCGCCAGCGTGCCAAATTCCTGGAGCCTGTGCGAGCACTGGAAGTTTTGTACCTCTGAATTTGGCGTTCAACGCCAACGGCGGTCCAACCGGCGGAACCTGTCCAGCCGGGAGCACCTGTTACGACCCCTCGGCAACAGGTGGGCGCGTCAACAACAGTTCGTGCAACATTTGTGACGAGAACTTCGCGTGCGGCACAAATTGTCGCGCCTGCAACAATTCCGGTATTGCCGCATCCTGCAACCGCCCATGGTTTTACAGCTCGCCAACGGGCGCTGTTGGCCTCACGGGTCCGAGCGCGGCGAGCGGCGGCGCCAACACCTGCACCTGCGGAACGACGAGCGGCAACACGGTGAGCATTTGGTGCAACGGAACCTGTTGCACGAGCAGTCAATTCTGTACGGACGCGCAAACTGGCTCGTGCATGAATGCGGGTGGCTCTGTGAGCTGCGCGGGGGCCGCGTGCAATCCGGCAAACCAGTACTGCAACATCACACAAACGACGCCTTCTTGCGTGAATGCCACGCCCCACGCAGAGGAAGACGACCAGGCTGGGTCGCAGGGCGTCGCGCCGTGCAATCAAAATCTCTGCTCGGGCAACACGCGCTGCAGCAATTTCACAAACTCTCAATGCGCCGATTGTGGAGCCGGTCAATTTGCCTGCAATGGCACCTGTTGCGGTAGCACAGCGACCTGCAACACAGCGGGCGCAGGTGCTTGCACCAACAACGTTTACGACGACGCCGGCTGCGGCGCATCCGACCTAAACTGCGCAACCTTTGGGCAGCCGCGCACCTGCTTGAACATCACGACAGGCACGCGACTCCGCGACAATCCAAATACCACGCAGATACAGTGCCTAACCGCAGCATGTGTCGGCTCAGGCGGTCCACGCTGCGGTCACGGACAAGCGTGTAGTGGCGCTAGCTGCGTCAATTGCACAACAAACAACGCTTGCGGCACACTTTGTACCGATTGCAGTGCGTCCCCATTCAGCGCATGCAACGATGGCGCAGACGCTGCGAGCTCTGCATGCGCAGATTGCCGCCTCGACGCTTCCTGCGGCGCCACGACAGCACAGGCCACCGCCGGTTCGACGAAGTGTTTCCCGACGCAAGTGGCGCCAGCCACGTGCGCCCACTACAGCATACAGCCCTGCAACACGAACCAGCGCTGCGGCGCCGGCACCACCTTCGGCGCTCCTGGCGAAGCTTGCGCGGGTCTTACGCCCCCCGCAGCGGCAGTCGGCGTACCTACCGGAACACGCTGCGGCTCAACTGGTTCACCCGCGACCTGCGCGGACAACACCTGCCGCACCTGCAATCAGGATGCTTCCTGCGGCAGCAGTGGAGCCGCCTGCTCCGTGGGCACGATCTGTCAAACTGCAACGCCGTCACCGGTTGCCGGAACAATCCTCGCGACCTGTAGCCAGTACACTTGCGCAGCATCTACGGGAGGCACCACGCACTTGGATGGCCTCGGCGCTCCACTCAACACGTGTTGCGGCCGAGATTGTATTGCCTGTGGCGGTGCCACGCCGACCTGCAACGGCAACAGTACGCCGACTTACGCTGACGACTTCTGCAACTAGGCCGGCTTTCGGCGCAGGCTACTTCATCGCGTGAACGAGCCAAAGCGTGAGCTCCGGCACGAACGAAATCAACATCAACGCGCCAAGCATCACGGCAATGAATGGAATCGCAGCAATGGTCACCTGACCGACGCTCTTCTTGAAGTAGCTAGCAGCCACGTACAAATTGATCCCAAACGGCGGATGCGCAAAGCCGATTTCCAAATTCACGACGAAAATGATGCCAAGGTGAATCGGATCCAAATTGTAGGGCGCCGCGCACGCGACGGGAACAATCAACGGCGCAAAGATCACGAGCGCCGAAAAGATGTCCATAATCGACCCGACGACGAGCAACAGCACGTTGATGGCGAGGATCATGCCAATGCGCGTGTGTACGACGTCCTTCAAGTAGGTGGTCGCTAGATCGGGGATCTCTTGATCAACGACGTAGTTGGTAAACGCCATCGCCAAAAAGAGAATGATCAAGATCGACGCGACGAGTGTGCCAGCATCCACGAGGATCTTGGGGAGGTCGCGCACCGCGATCTCTTTATGTATGAAAATCTCTACAATGAGCGCATACACCACGGCGACAGCAGCAACTTCACTGACTGTGGCAATGCCGCCGTAGATGCCCACGAGCAAAATGATGGGCAGCATCAGCGCAAAAACACCTTCGCGTAGCGCTGTGCCAAGTGCAGTCATTGAGAACTTGGCGCGTGGGATCTTCATACGCTGCCCGTAGATCACCGCGTAGAGCATGAGCGCCAGCACGCAGATGATGCCGGGCACTATACCGCCAATGAACAGATCGCGAATGTCTGCGCGGATACCAGGCTGCGTGCCCGCCATCACGCCGTAGATAATGAGAGGCAATGACGGCGGAACCAGAATACCAATCGCGCCGCACGAGGTGATCAAACCGAGCGAGAAGCGTTCGTTGTAACCCTGCTTGCTCAGCCCCGTGAACAAAATGCCGCCAATGGCAATGATCGTCACCGCGGACGAACCGCTGATCGCCGCGAACACAGTCGAGGCGAGAATCATCGCGAGCGCTAGGCCGCCAGGAAGCCAGCCAACGAGCTCGCGCGCAATCGCAACGAGCCGCCGCGAAGTACCACCGGCGGTCATAATGCTACCGGCCATCGTGAAGAACGGAAGCGAGATGAGAATCGTCGCTTCTTTGATCTTCCACGTACCGAGCATCACAGAAATGCCCGGCGGCAGATCACCTCCCGCCAGCGCGAAGAAACAGAGCGTCATCAGCGCAATCGCAAGGAACAGCGGCTCGCCAAGCGATGCGACGACGAAAAACAACCCACCGATCAGCACCGCGGACATTCATACCTCCGCACAAACCCAGCTACCGCTTCGCTGCTTGAGCTGGCGGAGGAAAATTCATACCTCCGCACAAACCCAGCTACCGCTTCGCTGCTTGAGCTGGCGGAGGAAAATTCATACCTCCGCACAAACCCAGCTACCGCTTCGCTGCTTGAGCTGGCACACGTCATTTCATCACATCGCTCGTGATGCCGTGTGCTGCGGCGGGGTTAACCTCGGCAAGATGTGAATAGTCCTTCGTTGCGAGCGCGCGGGCGTCGAGCAGCGCGTTGATCACAAAGTGCAAGGCGCACAGAAAGAAGCCCGCGGGCGCTGCGGTCTGCAACCACCACTCAGGCCACTTGAGCGCGAGCGAGATGGGTTCACCCGAATCCACGTTTGCCATCACCCACTGCACACCCGCCACAGCGAGCACACTAGAGACGCCCGCACCGAGTGTAGACGTCACTAACGACACCACCGCGCGGCCGCGTAGCGCTAGTACCTTCGACAAGAGATCCATCGAAATATGCCGACGCGTAGCCGTGGCGAGCGCTGCGCCAGCAAAGGTAGCGATGATCATCAACGCCAAAACGAACGGCGTCACCCAAGGCACATCGATATGGAGAGGGCGCGTGATGATGGCGGCGACCATGCCCACGAGCATGCCGAACAACGCAGTGAGCATCACCGCTTTCTCGAACAACATCAGAACGCCGCTAATCTTTTCCAGCGCCGACTTCATTTTTTGCCGGCTCGGTAGTCTTTGAGCGCTTTTTGCACGCGGTCGTACCACTCACGCGGGAAGGCACCCTTCGCAATGAGCGCATCCGCCACGCCAGTCGTCTTCTTCTTGAGCTCAGCGCGTTCAGCCGCCGAGAGCTTGTTGATCTCGATCTTCTTCTCTTTGAACCCGCGGAACAATTCCTCATCGAGGCCGCGAACGTTCTTGCGCGCCGACGCCTGGAGCTCTGGCCGCATCGCCAAGATCTGTTGCTTCAGATCGTCGGGCAGCTTGGCCCAGAACTTGGTGTCGAACACCACGGCGGCCGGTTGGTACACGTGGTTGCTGTCAGTCCAATACTTCGATTGCGTGAACCACTGCGCGCCAGTCGCGAAGATAGGTGTGGTCATGAACGCGTTGAGCAGACCCGTCTGCAGGGAGCTCAGCACTTCCGGCACAGCAAGCACTTGCGCCGATGCACCAAACGCTTTCACCGTCTCAATGCTCACGTCTGATTCCTGGGCGTACATCTTGAGCCCAGAGAGATCTGCAGGCC
>JBIKMD010000193.1:0-6883 GCA_044359465.1 Myxococcota bacterium | reverse complement strand
AACCAGCCGTTCTCAGCCCAGCAGAAAAGAAAGAGGCCCTTCTTCTCCATGGCTGCGGTCAGGTCAGGTAGCAGCACTTTGTCCATGACGAAGTCGCTTTCCTCATTGTTGTCGAACAAGAACGGCAGCTCGAGAATCTGTAGCTCTGGAACAACCGCCGCCATTCCGCCCGTTGAAAAACCGCCGCCCGTCAGCTGGCCAAAGCGCATCTTCTGCAACATGGCGCGCTCGTCGCCTTGTTTGCCGTCGAGATAGATTTTGATTTTCACTTTGCCGGCAGATTTTTCTTCGACCTGCTTTTTGAAATCTTGGAGCAGCTTGGACCAGGGCGTGTTGTCTGGGGCGAGCGTGCCAAACTTCAGCGTGTCTTGCGCCAAAGCAGTCGAGCAGATCAGAGACAGCGTAAGCGCGACGACGAATTTCATTCGAACAGCTCCTTCACGTTTGCCATGTAGGCTTGCGCCTCTTGTTTCGCCAAACCGTTGACGAGACGCAGTGGTGAATCCACAGGTTCTTCCGGTGCATCAATCGCTTTTTTCAGCAACGCTTCGAATAGCGCGCGATCTTCGGCGTCACGCGCAAAGTACCAGGCGTAGGTCACATGATTGGCGATGCAACTAGGCGACATTTTCATTGCGCGCTCATAGGCTGCGGTCGACTTCTTGGGATCGCGACCCATCATGGACGGAATGGCCACCCAATAACCCATGAAAAAGCGATCTGCTGCGTTGCCATTGTAGGTTGGCGTGAGCTCGGTGACGCGCTCCAAGATCGCTTTGACCTTGGGAATATCTATGGCCGCGCGCATGATTCCGTAGAGCTCGCCCCACTTTGCCCAATTCACACCGGCCCACAGCGCCGCCGGACCGTCGGCTTCTACGAGTAACGGCACCGCTTTGAGCATGTCTTTTTCTTTTTCGTACTCGGTACGAAACGCTGGGTTTTGCGCCATTGCCAGCAGCCCGTATTCTCGGCCTTTGAGCCACGACGCTAGACGCCCTTCTTTGTCCTTCTCGCTGAGCACGTCGGCCGCGTAGTGATAGCGAAAGCGCGCCGCTTGCACGAGCGCCTCTTTGTGATCAGGTGCTACAGCAAGGACGGCTTCGAACGCCTTCATCGTCGGCTCAATGTCTTCACGCTTGCTGGCGTTTTTTTGTAGCTCGTTCGCTTTGTCGAACAAGATCTGCGCCTGCGCCAGGTCACCCTGACGCGCTTGTTGTGAAGCCGGAAGATCGGGCCCTGCAGCGCAAGCGGAGAGCAGCACACATGCAAAAATGAATCTCATTGGTTTTTCCTCAAGCGTCGATGTCAGGATGGTGCGCGCGCAGGTAGGTGCGAACGCGTTCTTCGATCTCTAGTGGCGAACAGATGCCGAGCAGCGAATCGACGAGCTGTCTGCATTCGCTCATGGAGCTTTCGCGCACCACTTTTTTCACCCACGGAATGGCCGTGGCGTTGGTGGACAATTCGGTGATGCCAAGGCCGAGTAGCACGGGCGTGTGAATCGCCTCTGCGGCCATCTCACCACAAACGCAGACGGAGATACCGGCCTGTGCGGCTGCATCCGCAGTCTGAGCGATCAGACGCAAGATGGCCGGATGCAAGGGGCGATACATGTGCGCGACGTGCTCGTTGCCGCGATCGATCGCGAGCGAGTACTGAATCAGGTCGTTCGTACCAATGGCAAAGAAGTCCACTTCACGCGCAAGCAGATCCGACACAATGGCCGCCGCCGGCGTCTCCACCATGATGCCCACTTGCACGTCCGAAGCGTGTTTGATGCCCTCGGATTTGAGCGCCTGCGCTTCGGTACGAATCAATTGTTTGGTCGCGTGAATCTCGCTCACGTCCGTAATCATGGGGAGCATGAGGCGCACGGGCGCTTCGGCCGCCACCCGCAATATTGCTCGCAGCTGGGTGCGGAGCAGATCTGGTTGCTGCAAACACAGCCGAATCGCGCGCAGCCCAAGCGCGGGATTACGCTCGACGACTTTGTGCGCCGACGAGAACAATTTATCTCCGCCTAAATCGAGCGTGCGGATTGTCAAAGGCTTGCCGCCAAGACGCCTCGCCAGATCACGGTAGTTTTCTAGGTGCTCTTCTTCAGTCGGCGTGGACGCACGGCCAAGAAATAAAAATTCGGTGCGGTAGAGGCCCACGCCTTCACCGCCATGTGACAGCACCGCGTCTGCTTCTTGCGGCACTTCCACGTTGCCTTGCACCATCACGCGGTAGCCGTCTTTGGTGTAGGCCGCCGCTTGTGCGTGAAGAATGGCCTCTTTTTCTTTGCTGCGTGCACGTAGCTCGCTGTCTTTCGCGGTCGAGATCTGTTTGGCGGTGGGCGACAGGATGATCTCGCCCGTAAATCCATCAACTACGATGCGGTCGCCCGTACCGGCGATCTGCAAAATCCCGGGAAGCCCAACGACTGCGGCAATGTCGAGCGATCGCGCGACGATGGCCGCGTGCGAGGTGCGCGAGCCCGCCTCTGTAATGAGCCCCCGCACGCGAAAGCGCGTGAGCTGCGCCGTGTCTGCGGGTGACAAGTCATGCGCTACGACTACCACGTCCTCAGGGAGCTCTACGCCAGCAAAAACCTGCGCTTGCCCCATGAGGTTGCGCAAAATCCGCTCGCCAACAAAATCGATGTCACTGCCGCGCTCACGGAAGTAGTCGTGCGCCAAACCCTCGAACATGGAACGAATGCGCTCAATGGTTTTGCGCAGTGCCCATTCAGCATTGATGGTCTCTTCGCGAATGAGGCTCTTCACACCCTCAACGAACACGGCATCGTTGAGCATGAGCAAGTGCGCTTCCAAAATTAGCAAATGTTCGCCGCCATCGGCGCCACTCAAACGATCGCGAATCTCACGGATCTGTTTGGTGCTCAGCGCAACCGCAGCTTCGAAGCGTTCGAGCTCTTTGGGGATTGCCGCCGTGTCCAAGTGGAACTGAGGCGGCGCCTCGAGACCCGCGTGGACGACGTAGACCGTGCCTTGGGCTATCCCCGGCGAAGCACCGATCCCTTTGAGTCGCCGCGATGTGACGCGTCGCAAGTCGTTCACTCCTGTTGGCGGTTCACACTACAGCCCTCCGCTTTTACTACGTCAGGCCAGAGCCGCTTCTTGTTGCGGATTGAACTCGTTTGTACGAGGGACGCGGGAGCGATGCAAGATTACAATTGCGAGGAATGCGGCGCGTGCTGCACCAACCCAAACGAGAACCGTCGCGAAGGTTTCACCGCCTATGTAGACGTGGCGCCGGATAGCCCCCTGCTCAAGAAGGCAAAACGCTTCGTGGTGCTCGATCCGGACGGCAATGCCTCCATGCGTCTCGACCCTTCTGGCCGCTGCGCTGCACTAAAAGGTAAGCTCGGCGTTCGAGTAAGCTGCCAGGTCTACAAAGATCGGCCGCGCGGCTGCCGCTTGGTCGAAGCCGGAAGTGTTCGCTGCATCCAGGCCCGGCAGGAGCGCGGCCTTCAGGTTTCGTGAAATTTATCGTTAATCAGCGTGCCTAATGCGCTTAGGGCCTTGTCCGCATCGGCACCAATGCAACGCAAATGGATGACCGCCCCCCGGGCCGCCGCGAGCGACAAGATGCCCATAATGCTCTTGCCATTCACTTCAATGGCATCACGCTTCACCCAGATTTCGGACGTGAACTTCCCTGCCGTCTGAACGAACTTGCCGGCTGCACGCAAATGCAGCCCGAGCTCGTTCTCGATGGTGAAGCTTTTTTCGCAGGCAGGACGCCCATCGGCCATAGAGCTTTAGTCTAGCAGAAGGCAGCGTTATTGATTGAGAAATTCGCTGGCCACAGAGATGTTCTTTTGGCCGTAGTATTTGATGAGCCGCGCCATGTCACCCAAATGCGAGCCGGCGCTGCGCGAGGTGGCCAACTTGAGCAACATCGGTAGGTTCACACCGGTCAGGACTTCGACTTTGCCCTCGGATAGGAGCGACAGACCAAGGTTTGCCGGGGTCCCGCCGAACATATCGGTTAGAATCAAGCAGCCCTCGCCGTCATCCACGCGATCTACCGCAGCCTGAAAGCGATCCTGCATTTCTTCGGCTGTGCTGACCCCGTCCACACTCACCGCAAGGCAGCCTGCAATCGGCCCCACGACGCGTTCAGCTGTGCGAACGAGCTCAAACGCAAGCTCACCATGCGACGCTACGATGATGCCGATCATGAGGACTCCCTACTGTCGTTCAATATCGCGATGCCGGACACCAATCATCGCGTTCTCGACCACGATGGGTGAGCCGAGCGCACGATGCAGATGCTCAACCAGCGTGACCGAGCGATGCTTCCCACCCGTGCAGCCGATTGCGACGGTCAGGTATCGTTTTCCCTCCCGCTGGTAAAGGGGCACCAAGTGACGCAGCAGGTCATGGATACGCGTCAAAAACGCCTGCGCGTTGGGATCTTCCATGACGTATTCGCGCACACGTTCATCAAGGCCTGTGAACGGCTTGAGCACGGGATCAAAATGCGGATTGCGCAGATGGCGCACGTCCAAAACAATGTCAGCGCCCACCGGCAACCCGAATTTGTACCCAAAAGAAGTAAGCGTGATCGCCATGCCTCGACCATCACTCTGCACTGCATCCGTGATGAGCTTCGTCAGCTCATGGCGATTGAGCGTAGATGTATCCAGGATTCGCGTGGCGAGGCCGCGCAGCGGAATCAACGCTTGCCGCTCTGCGACAATGCTTTCCACCACGGTTTGCCCGTCGAGTGGATGACGGCGGCGCGTTTCGGAATATCGCCGCACCAAAACTTCGTCAGACGCGTCGAGGAAAAACACATCAACGACATGTCCTGCGCCGCGGAGCTCAGCGACACTTTGCGGTACATCTTCAAGCAAGGATCCCGAACGCGCATCGAGGACAAGCGCAATCCGATCGCGTTTTCCGAGCAACGCATCCACTGCGTCTTTAGCGAGCTTCGGCGGCAAGTTATCGATGCAAAAAAAGCCCTGATCTTCGAGCGCCTGCACGGCGGTGGTCTTCCCAGACCCGCTCATGCCGGTCATCAGCGCGATCCAAGCCTTATTCGACGTCATCCCCAACCTCAGTCGCTTCTTTTTCGCGGCGCTCGATCTCGCGGGTGAGTCGCTCTTGGAACGCCCGCGCTGCGTGGTGCCCTTGCATCTTGAGGAGCTGATTACGCGCGGCCACTTCGACAATCCCCGCCATGTTGCGGCCGGGCTTCACCGGCACTGTCAACTTGGTCACCCGCACGTCGAGAATTTCGTAGTGTTCTTCATCGATGCCCAAACGCTCGTACTCGGCGTTGTCATCCCAATCGACGAGCTCAATCACGATTTCGATCTTCTTGCGCTCACGCACCGCCGCAACACCAAACATGTCTTTGATGTTGATGATGCCGAGGCCGCGAATCTCCATGTGATGTTTGATGAGATCGGAGCCCGCGCCGTAAATCGAGTCTGTCCCCTTGGATTTGATCTCGACAATGTCGTCGGCAACCAAACGATGGCCGCGCAGCACCAGGTCGAGCGCAGTTTCACTCTTGCCGACACCTGAGTGACCCAGCAGCAAGACACCAACACCAAGCACGTCACAGAGCACGCCATGCACGCTGGTGGCCACTTGCAGCGTCTCTTCAAGAAACGTCTGCAGGCGCGCAATGCAGCTCGAGGTTGGTAGTTGCGAGACGAACAAAGCGGTTTGTGACTGCTCGGCTTCTTCAATCACCTCTGGTGGCAAGTCCTGACCATTGGTCACCACCACCGCGCAGATGCGCAGATTGAAGAATCGCCGCACGGCGTGACGCAGTTCCTTGGAGCTCAGCCGCATGAGGTACGTCAGCTCGGTGTTGCCAAGAATATGCACACGATGCGGATTGATCGATTCGACATAACCCGCGAGCGCAAGCCCAGGCTTTTGGATGCGCGGACTGTCGATTTTGCGTTTGGTACCGGCTTCACCAGCAAGCAGGGTGAGCTCGAGACCGTGCTCCGTGTCTTCCAGCAAATCTTTGGCCGTGACGCGGTTGATCACAAGACCACCCTAGCATCGCGCCAGATCTTGTCCACTCACTCGCTCAGCAGCGCGCGTCTTCTTCTGAGATGATGCGGAAAATAGACGTCGCGTCATCTGCGCGGAGCAAACGATCGCGGAACTCTTGGCTCTTGAGTAAACGCGAAATTCTAGCGAGCGCTTTCAGGTGAAGACCCGCTGAATTGTTTGGCGCCAGCAGCACAAAGAATAGGTGGCTTGGCTGACTGTCGATGGCGGCAAAGTCGATGCCGGGGGTGCTTTTTGCAAAACAGGCCACCAGGTTGTCGATGCCGTTGAGCTTACCGTGGGGGATCGCCACGCCTTCGCCAATGCCGGTGGACCCGAGCTTTTCCCGCTCGAGCAAGGTCCTCACCATGTCTTCAACTTTGAGACCGCGCTTGTGCTCGGCGATGTGGGCGCACATCTGGCGGATGGCACCTTCTTTGTCGGTTGCTTCGAGCTCCGACATCACCATCTGGGGCGACAGAATTTCGACCAGTTTCATGCCAAGCAATTCGCGTCAGGCGTTAATCAAGAAAGGCTCACAACGGGGGCAGGTCAGTCACATCCCCGCTGCAGCGCCATTACGACGCTGCGGCTTCGATGAGGCCGAACTTGCCACCTTCGCGGCGGTAAATCACGTTGAGTTGATTCGAGTCAACGTTCTGAAAAATGAAGAAATCATTGTGGATGAGGTCCATCTGCATGACGGCCTCGTCAACAGTCATCGCACGGGCTTCAATGCGTTTGCTGTCAACTACCTTATGAGCCACGCTTTTTGCCTCGGCTTGGTCAGGCAATTCGAAGGTCGAATGGTTCACGCCCATCGATCGGTCGTGTTTGTGTTTATGGTTGTG
>JBIKMD010000734.1:0-3647 GCA_044359465.1 Myxococcota bacterium | reverse complement strand
CTGAGGAACGCGCAGAAACGTGCGTGTTTGCGCCTTGAGTTGTAGACACCCATGATGGACCAGATTGGCTCATATCGCCTAGGCAAGCGGCGCGAGGTCACCGCAGCTTGGTTCGTGTGTGATGCCGTTGATGCCAGGTTAGATCGCTCGGTGGTCCTCAAAGTGCTCACCGGTCTCGATGCAGAGGCGCGCGCCCGTTTTCATCGTGAGGCGACGGCGCTCATGGCCGTCGAACACCCGAGTATCGTCATGTTGCATGACTACTCTGGCATCGATGAGCCGACGCCGTTCATCGCCTATGAAGCGCTGACCGGTCCCACCTTGGAGACCGTTTTGCAGGAGCGAGGTGCGTTGCCCGGCGTTGCGCATGCGGCGTTGTTCACGCAGCTGGCGAATGCGCTCTCGGCTTTACATGAGCGTGGCATTACGCATGGCGCGCTCACGCCTGCACACATCCACCTAGAGGCGGATGGCCGAGCAGTGATCACGCAGTTCGAGCTGGCAGTCAGCGAAGGCATGCGTGACGGCACACTTGCCGGGCGTGGAACGGCGATCGTGACAGAGCCGCTTTTTGTTTTGCCAAACGCGCCTACGCGTAGCCTCGCGGCTGACGTTTACGCCCTCGGCATGCTCATGACCTATGCATGGATTGGCGGCCCTCCGGTTGACCTGGCAATGCGCGATGCGCCCCAGCGTATTGCCGCGCGGCGCTTCAAGCGCGCGGGAGATGCGCGAGCAGACGTATCGCAGAAGCTCACGGCGCTCGCTGACCGGATTGTACACTCGGATGTACGGCCGTCTGCTGCAGAGCTGGCGGAGTTGCTGCAGGCGCAGTGGAGCGCCAGCGCGGGCGGTTTGCCTGAAGCAGCGCTGCGCGAGTGGTTGATCGGTCACAAGGATCCGAATGAACTTGTGCGCCGCTTGCTGGCGAGCGGAGACCATGATGGCGCGCTGATGGCTGCGAGCGGAGGACGCTATACTGAGCTGTCGCCGCTTGGTGCGGGCGGCATGGGCCGCGTCACGCGGGCAAAAGATACGCGCTTGCAGCGTGACGTGGCGATCAAGACGATCTTGGATCCTTCGGGTGATCCAGATGCCTGCATGCGCTTTCATCGCGAGGCCCGCGCCATGGGCCGGGTTCGGCATCCGAATGTGGTGGAGGTGATCGACTATTCTGGACGCGGCGCTGTGCTCCCGTACTTGGTCCTCGAATTTCTCGATGCTGCGGTGTTGCGGGGTGTGCTGGACGTCACCAAGCTGCCGGAGAACGTCGCCCTCTGCGTGCTCTATGAGCTCGCGGATGCGCTCGTCGCGGTGCACGCGCAAGGACTAGTGCACCGCGATATCAAGCCCGAGAATGTGTTTGTCGATGGCAACGGTCGGATCGTGCTGTCTGATTTTGGCATCGTGCGTGGTATCGAAGGCGCGTCTGAGACCTTTGTGCGCAGCGCTACACAGGCAATCGGCAGCCCTGCCTTTGCGTCTCCCGAACAAGTGTTCGACCCAGACGCACTCACGCAAGCCTCGGATCTATTTTCCCTTGGGTCTCTGCTGCACGCCATGCTGACTGGCCAATCGCCGTTCTTCGCGGCATCAGCGGTCGATTGCGTACGCGCGCTGAAGTCCGGAAAAAAGCAGCCGCTCCCTAAAAAAGTCAGTCCGTTTGTGCAGCAGCTGCGCGACCGCTTGTTGTCTCCCCGGCCAGACGTACGGCCGACTGCTGAAGCGGTGTTACGCCTGCTGAGTACGGCGCTGGCGGAACGTGGGATTGTCGATCGGCGCCACACGATTCGCGTGTTTCTCGGCGAAGAAAGAGAGGCCACGCGGATTTTCGATTTGGCCACGCAGGTCCGGCGTGTGCAAAGCGACGTCCCTACGCCGCGGACGCACATGCTAGCGCAAACCAAGGTGTCGACCGCGCCCTCGCGTCCACCTACGCGTAAGCCAACGCCGCCCGTTGAGCAGGCCGCATCCCCTTGGCTGGTCATCACCGCGGCCGTAGTTGCGGCTTGCGTGATTGTGGCGGTGCTGGGCTGGGTGCTCGTCCGACGAAGAGAGCCCGCAAAGTCGACCGCGCGTATAGAAGACGCAAGGCCGCTGCCTGCTCCTGCAGAGGAAGTCGTGGCTCCGCCGCTGCCTTCGGTGACCACAGTGCCTTCGGTTCCGGTCATCGCGACGCCTAAGGGACCACCCCCTAAAAAAGAAAAAGACGCCGTTGCGGCGCCGCCCAGTCCTGCCGTCAAAGACTCACCGGGTGAGCTAAGGCTCAGCACCGGAAGCGCCTGGGCGAATGTGACGATCGACGGCGTGCTTTACGGAAAGACGCCTTTCTTCCGGAGTAAGACCTTGTCGCCAGGAAAACACACCGTGTTGTTCGAGAACCCCGCGTTCAAGACACAAACTCACACGGTCACCATTCAACCGGGCGAAGCAACTGAGCTGCGCGTCGTGCTCCAAAAATGAAAAACCCCCACTGCTGCCAGACGTTTGGTGAAACGTTTGGCTGCAGCGGGGGCAGTTCGTTAGAGCAAGAAATCGTTATTTTGGCATGATGACGGAGTCGATCACGTGAATGACGCCGTTGCTTGCGCTGATGTCGGTCTTGGAGACCTTCGCCGCGTCAACCGTGACGGCTTTGCCCTTGATGCCTACCGTGAGCTCTTTGTCGGCCGCGGTCTTCACCTTGGTGCCGTCTTTGAGCTTGAGCACGTCTGCGGCCATCACTTTGCCTGGCACCACGTGGTAGAGGAGGACCGTCTTGAGCTTGGCTTTGTCCTTCAGCAGCGCGTCGAGGTCGGCTTTTGGAATCTTGGCGAACGCTGCGTCAGTTGGGGCAAAAACGGTGAAGGGACCCGCGCCTTTGAGGGTGTCGATGAGACCCGCTTCGGTGAGGGCGGTTGCCAGGGTCTTGAAGGTGCCGGCGGCGACGGCCGTGTCTACAATGTCTTTTTCCGCTGCTTTTTCGGCGGCGAAGGCAGAGGTGGCAATCAAGAGGGAGGCTGCTGCGAGAAGTGCTTTCATGAAATAGCTCCTTGTGTGCGGGTGGTACGAAGTAATCACTCGTTCGGATGAACGCCTTGTCGTTTTTTGTCTAGGGGCGCTTTTCATTCATCCGTTTCCAGGCGCTTCTCGTACTATCCATTATGCAAATCGCTAGTGGGCCCATCGCACTCATGGGCACAAGTGTGGACGACATTGCGGAGGCCAGCGGCGTCCTCTCGCGGCTCGGCGCCAATGTGTGGAGCATGCCCCCTGATGTCTCACCGCGAGACGCCTTCCGGCTCCTCAAGGCGAGCGGGGCGAACACGCCGAGCTGCCTCGCCACGGTCGTACGTCTAGAACAGTTGCACGCCGCGTCGCGCGCCTGGTTCGAGCAGGTTGAGTGCAGTGACGTATTGCTCCTCGTAGGAGCGCCTATGGGTGAGGACCTGGCGGTTCTGCAGCGGCTGCAGCCCCGCGCGACGCTCCTGCGGCTCGACGACGTGACGTCATTCGCTCAGTGCCGGCGCTTCGACCCGCTCAAGACACCGCAGTCCAGTGGTGTCTACCAGGCGCTTGCGCTGGGCTTAGACAACGAGCCGGCGTTCGGAAAGTCAGAGGTGCTTGCGTGCGACAGACATGTTTTCGCCTATCGAACGACTTCAGCC
>JBIKMD010000732.1:0-3648 GCA_044359465.1 Myxococcota bacterium | reverse complement strand
GACAATGGACCCGTACACTGGTGACGCCTGTGCCCAGGGTGGCAAGTGCGACATCATTCAACGTACGGATGACAAAGCCGAAGTTGTGGCTGACCGTTTGCGTGTGTACCGCGAGCAAACGGCGCCGCTCGTCGCTTATTATCAAGCGCAAAACAAACTTACCCGCATTGACGGCAGCAAGAACCAGAGCGAAGTCGAGTCGGCACTCGGCCGCGTGGTTTCCTAAGTCTTCTTCATGATTGTTCTCAAGTCCAAAGACGAAATCGCGATTATGCGCGAAGCGAACATGCACGTGTATGAGGTGCTGAACGTCCTTGAGCAAGCCGCAGTGCCCGGGGCGACGACTTGGGACCTAGAGTGCATTGCTGCGGACGAAATCAAGAAGCGCCGCATCAAGAGTCCGTTCCTCGGCTATCACGGCTATCCGTGTGTGCTTTGCACCTCGGTCAATGAGGTTGTAGTCCATGGCATTCCCTCGAAGAAGGTGAAGCTCAAGGATGGTGACATCATTGGCATCGACTTTGGTGTGGTGCATCGCGGCTACGTTGGCGACTCGGCGCGCACCGTTGGTGTTGGGAAGATCTCTGCCAAATCACAAGCGTTGATCGACACCACGCGCGAGGCTTTGGAGCTTGCCATTCGCACCGCAGTGCCTGGCGCTCGCGTGAACGATATCGGAACGGCCGTGTCCTCCTTCGTTGAGGGCAAGGGCTACTCCGTAGTGGAAGAGTTCGTTGGGCACGGCATTGGCACGCGGATGCACGAAGAGCCGCAAGTGCCGAACTACTATCTACGCAGCGCCACCACCCGTCTGCGCCCGGGCCTGGTCATCGCCATCGAGCCCATGGTCAACATCGGCAAAAAGCAGACGCACACACTGAAAGACGGCTGGACCGCCGTGACCGATGATGGCTCGTGGAGCGGCCACTTCGAGCACTCGGTCGCGATCACCGACGACGGCCCTGTTGTGTTGTCCCGTCCTTAGTTCCAATCGCGGACGCTAGCGCAGGACGTCCCACGTCCATCACGCTTTGTGACGCCGCCCGCAAACTATGTTGTGTCGCCTCGCAAGAGCACGTCCGTTGTTGTGCACGACGCAGTGACGTCCCATGCGTCCTGGCGGCTTTCTGTCCGCACGGACGTCGGTTCCCGAGTTGCAGCCACGGCAGCCTTCGCTGGCATGAGTATTGCGTCGAGCCGCGACAGCAGTGCTGCCAACCCGTGGTTGGAAACTTGCGATGCCTTACCCGTCCCCAGCTGCCAGGAGGCCCCGTGCGCAATCGATGGTGTTTGAATTGGATGACCTTGTTCTGTTTGCTCACCGCTCATTGTCGGCGTCCGATTGGGGATGCCTCTGCAAAGAGCGTGATCGTTGCACCGGGGCAAAGTCTTGAAGTCACCAGCGCGTCCCACGTCGTCGCCGGCGATCTCGAGGTACAAGGAACGCTGCGCATCATTCAGGGCGAGGGACCGAGTGAAACGGTTGTGCAGGGGAACATGACACTCGCCGGGACTGCAGACATTCTTCGCGCGTCAGCGAGTGCTGGCAGGCAGGCCCTGTCTCTGAACGCATCGCCACATACTTTTGTTGTGGGAGGTGTATTCAGGCTGGTTGCCTCTGGTGCCATCGTCACGCCTGATGGACTGAACGCGCCATCTGAGCGCTATGTGCTTCCTTCTGTTTTGCCGGTCGCGTTTACCGGGCAAACCGGCGGCCATGGTGGTGATATTCGCATCGAAGCCCGCGAGATCGTCATAGAAGCCTGCAACGGCGTAGCGCCGCGCCTGAGCCTCGGTAATGGTGGCCGCGGTGCCGATGTGACGATTGATGACTCGGCGGCACGCACCCTCGGCGGACAAGGCCACTTCGACGTCACGTCTGGCTCAGGAGGTGAATCCGGTCAGCTCATTTTGGTGAGTGACACGATTTCGTTTCCTACGTGCGCGGAAGACGATGCGGTGACGCTCGAGCGCGCAGAGGGTGGCGACGCTGGGGCGCTGCGCTGGTTCGTGCGTGACGATCAGCATTGGACCATTCCTGAAGGGCGCTCGCTCGCGCTCGCGGGCGGGCGTGGCGGCGACGGGATGCGTTCGAGCGGTGCGGGTGGTTCGGTGGAATATGTCAGCGGCAAGTCGGTCAGCGATCGCGACGGCCCGGGTGTTGGCGCAGGGGCGGGTGACGGCGGGTCGATCATTTGGCGACCGGACGTGGCTTGGGAGATTCCGAAGTTCAAAGCGCAAGGCGCTCACCTTGGCCCTGGTGGCTCGGTGCTCCAAGCGCTTGGCAATGACGGCGCGAGCGCGCTTCCTTCAGGGGTCTTTGTCAGCGGCGGTGCAGGCGGACGTATGGCGGTGATGGTGGGTAGCCCTGGATCGCTGCGGTATTCCCTCGCGACGAGCGAGGCGCTCGTCGGCGAACCTGGTTCTATCCGCGGACCTGTGCAGGCTGGCCGCGGCGGGGAGGGGCTCGACCTTTGCGAGACGGCTCAGCAAGGAGGAATCGGTGGTAACGGTGGTCGGTTAGTGCTGATGACGAGTGAGGCGCCCGTGACGCTTGATGCGTCGTTCGTCACACTGGCGGTAGGCGGAAAGGGTGGGGACGGCACGCCCGGCTCGGTTGGGGGTGAATCTGGGGACCTCTTTCTTTCACGAGGGGTGAGCCTCCGCGGCGAACCCCTGGCTCTGCCGCCAGCGTCGGATGGAGCGCCTTGTTTGGATGTGCCTCCCGTTCCCGAAGAGGACCCATGGCACGACACCACGGGCCTCCCTCCACCACTCGCTGGATCGCAATTTGTGTTTTTCGACGGCAGCAAGACGGCGCACTACGAAGGACCGTCGGGCATCAGCATGATCTCGCAGCTTTCGACGACCATCACGGAGGATCACATCACCAGCACGAGGCCGGAGCAAACGATTGGGCGGCGTTCGATCGTACACCGCGGTGAGAGCGTGCTTCGCGATGAGACAGGTGCTGTCGTACAATCAACCGCGTCGCTACACGAAAACACGTTCTCGTGTGACTACGTGAACAACGTCTATGTTCACAATTGGCGTCACACTGACACAGACAGGCTGAAGAACGAAACGACGGTCACTTCAGGAACGTCGGCCTCAGGTTTATGCGATTTGCCCACAGCTGCCTGGGGCGGCTACTCACTTCATCAGTGCTATGCCACGGATAGTGGCTGGGTCTACGTCGGGTCCAATCACAGCTCAGTGATCACCAAAGCGGGTTCCACGGTCTCGCTAACGACGCGCTTTTCGCCACTAGGGACGCCGCAAACCTGCACTTGTCGCACCTATATCGACGTCAATGGGCAGGAGCGCGCGGTGCCTGACTGTCAATGACGGGTTAGAACCCAGCGCGTCTGAACGTGCGGCTCGAAGGGATATCGTCGCTGGTTTTCCAAATACCGTCGGGAGTCGTGTCTCATGCTGTGGATCTGCACGCTCACGACCGCCGGGAGCTCTCCTCTGCATACAAGCACCTTTTGGAAACTCGGATTGGGCGAGTGTCCGTCGCTCCTGATGCACGGGCTCTTGCTTGCGAGCAACCAGGGAACGCAGAAGCAAGCAAGCGATCGATCGGCAGCGATAGCGGATTTTGACTGAACTTTGGGTGAACGCTAGGTTGTCACCATGCGTAGC
>JBIKMD010000733.1:0-3648 GCA_044359465.1 Myxococcota bacterium | reverse complement strand
TCGCACCTTGCACATCACCCGCACGCGCGCGTTCTACCGGCGTTGGTCGCCCCGCCACGGTGCGCTGCGGCGCCTCCAGCGCGATGTGCAGGGAGTCGACCTCGCGAGCAATTTCGCGGCGGCGTTCGAGCCTTGCTGGCTGCGCTGGTGTGGGCAAGGCCTCATCCGAAGCGTTGGCCGCCTCGTCATGCGAATGCAGGGGCGCAGAAGAACTGAATGCCGAGGCGCGCCTCGTCGTGCCGATACCCATGCTGAACACCCTGCCAGAACTCAGGACAAATGCCGCAGAAAACCGGCAAAAATGACGCAGGACGCCACAAATTTGTCATCATTTAGTCTTTGACTTCAACCGCCTACATTCACCATAAGGCCACATGATCCGCTATCGTCACTTCGTCCTCCTCGCGATGGCTTTGTACGGCTGCACGAGTGGCAGCAGCGGCTGCGCAGGTTGTCCGGGAACACCGTATGTTTACCCCCGCAGCGAGGCTGGCAAAGAGCCAGTAGAGAACGCAGCGCAAGTGCGCATCAACCAAGCCGCCATCGATTTCGTCAAAGATCATATGACGACCATCTTTGATGGCATGTGTTGTGACTACGACACGATAGCTGCCGCGCAGCGCAAAGAGACGCCAGCAGAAACCTGCTGGGGCCAGGCGCCGTGTTTTCTCGAAAGCGAAAGCGGCGAGCGAAGACTGCACTTCTATATGGGGTCTCCTGGCGCCCCCATCAGCTTCACGGCGCCAGTGGCTGGTGACATCGTCATCCGCAACGGTGATCCGCTTCCGCTCGTGCCCGTGTTCGACAGCTTGACGACGCCTGATGCGCTAGCGCGACCCTACTGCAACGATCTGGGCGGCGATGTCTTTGCGCGAGCGGGTGAAGATCTCGATCGTTTTTGTTTGGACCCCGCAGCGCCAGCGAATGCTGCGACCTGCAACAACCCAGCAACCGACTACTGCTGTGGTGGCTTGTTCCATGGCTACAACGTCACCAACTGGTGGCCACCGTGGAACCCAACCCACGTCCCCACGACGAAGCTCGACGTCTGTTACAAGAACGGAAGCGGCGTTTACGATCGCGCGCCAAAACCTCGCGCGTCTGGCTATCCGTCGAACGTCTCCATTCCAGTCGCGCAGCTCACGACCCCTGGCAACATCGAGCTGTCCATTCTGCAAGCGACCGCTAGCGCGCCCGCAGGTATTGGTGTCTCGCTCTCGAATTTAGACGTCAGCGTCGACATGAGCATCGCGCTGCCCGGCTTCCAAGTGCTGACGGAAACGGTGAGTGTTGCCTGTACTTTGCAAGACGAAGGCACGACGCCCACGCTCACGGCACAGGACATCAGCTTCTCCATCCGCCCTCGCTTCGTGCGCAACGCTCCAGAGCTGCCTGCGATTCTAGATTTGTGCCCCACCTGCGTGACGATCGATTCGTTCGATTTCAACTTCAATGGGCCTGACGTCAATCCAGATCGGCGTGACTCTGAGTGCCAAGACAGCAACTGGTTCAATGACCGCGGTGTGGGAACATTTTATGTATCGCCCGCGACGGAGTGCGTTGTAGGCTGCGGAGCCACCAATTTTGCTTTAGATGTTGTGACGCCCATCTTCGACGTGGTGCAGGGCCTGATCACAGGCCCACTCGTCAACGCACTGTCGGCAGCGCTCGTTGGACAGCTCAACGGCACACCCGTCGAAATTCAAACCAAGCTCGACGTACGTGCGCTCATTTCCCAGTTGGTCGATCTCAGGTTCGGCAAGCCGGTGGGTGTGCTCGCCGGTCCGAATGGAAACGGCTTTGCTGCGAATGGCGTGGGCGCGTCAGCCGGGTTGAAGATCAGCGTGGATGTTGGCGCAGAATCTGAGCACGAACTGTGTGTTCCGCAGAAAGCGCCGCCGGTCGTCACCCAGTCTGGTGACCCAAACTTGCAACCGACGGTTACGGTACAAGACACGATCAGCAACCCGCCGGAAGCGCGCACCGACATTTATCACGCCGCAGCCGCCATCTCTGCGGGCGGAATTTCGCGCGCGATGTATGCGGCGTTCAACAGTGGCCTGCTTTGCATCGGCATCGGCACAGATGACGTGCTCAAGCTGACCAACGGTGGTCAAGTGATCACCGCCGGGCTTTTGTTCTTGCTTGCGCCGGATCTGCAGCGACTAGCGCCGCCGAATGCGCCGATCTTTTTCGAGCTCGAGCCCAAAGACGCACCTACGATCGCGTTTGGCTCTGGCCAACCAACCGGCCAGACTGATGCCAACGGCAAAGCGATTGTGGACTCGCTCGTGAAAGCGGGCCTTCATGACCTTGGTTTGTCCTTCTATGTTTTTGTCGACAACCGCATGGTCCGCGTTTTTGGCATTGATGCAGACGTCGATTTGGGTCTCAACGTGGTGCGCGCGCCAAACAATGCGCTCAAGCTTTCCATCGACAAAATCTCGGTGGCGAATGTTCGCACGACATTCAGCGAGCTGGTCGACAACGACTTCGCAGGGGTCGTCACCTCGCTCATCGACGTGGCCATGAGCACGCTGCTGCAAGGTAACCTCAGCTTCGACTTGAACTTCGACAACGTGCTGCAGAGTGCGTTTGGTGGCGCCGCCATCTACATGAAGATCAACGACGTGCAGCGTGCCGGAAACGCAAACGACTTCTTGGCGGTCTATATGACCCTTTGCGACGAAGCAGACACGCTAGACATCACCAACCGCGTTTGCTGTGACCAGGTCAAAGCATCAGGACTCTGTGGAACTGTGCCTGTGCGCGACGAACTGAGCGTCTTCTCCGAAACACCTTTTGTGAGCGACGCTCTGCCGCTCTATGCCCTCCCAGGATCACTGCATGCAGACACGCGCCCCACCGGCGTCGTTGCCATACATGTGGAAGCACCTGGGCCGCAGCCACGCCTGCATCGCTACGGCGTCAAGATCGATGGTGGCGCCCTGCTCTCGCCTGCCTACCCGAACGAACGTGGTGATCTGATCATCGACAGTCCTCGCCTGCAAATTGCTGGGACGCATAAGCTTCAATTGCTCGCGGACAAACCCGGCGAACCCGAATCACTTGGTGCCTTTACGTCTGAGCTCTCGATCGAGATCGATCCTGAACGCCCACGTGTCTGGATCACCGAGAACAGTGATTCCTATACGGTGGACGCAGAAGATCTCGTGACAGAGAAAGAAGCGTTGGTCATGGAAGCCCGTTTTGTGGATCTTGATGGCCGCGGCGCTTGGCAACGCGTCGCTCGCGGCGAACGTTTGTATCCGAGCGCCGGCGCACGCAGCATCGAAGCCAGAGCCTACGATCGTGCGAAGAACGTTTCGTCTCTGGCTGCACAGGCGATTCCCGTCACGAAGACTGAGCGCAGCGGCTGTGCGTGCGGCGCATCGGCGGGCACAGGCAACGAAACGCTCTTACTCGGCGTGCTGGTTCTTTTGCTCCGCCGTCGCTGTCGCCGCGTTTAATCCGCCACAAAATTTTCCAACGCACAGCGTCGCAGCAAATCATTGAGGGCGCCTCGCGCTCGGCTACGCTCCTAACCAGTGCAGGAAGAGGGAACCAACGACAAGCAGGTCTCACGCGCGGATGCCATTGAGCTTCTGCGTCGCCACCTCAGCTCAGGGCGCTCACGCAGCGCTCCGC
>JBIKMD010000729.1:0-3652 GCA_044359465.1 Myxococcota bacterium | reverse complement strand
GCAATAACGTCAGACAAGTGCGTCTCCCAGAGGCCAATACGCGCGCGGTGCCACGTCGAGCGCAGAAAATTTCTTGGCGTGAAAACGCCGGAGACCCGCAGCGCCAATCATCGCCGCGTTGTCTGTGCACCAAACACGCGGAGGAATGAGCGCCCGGCCGCCGCGCTTCAGCATTTCAGCCGCGGCGCGTTCTCGGAGCGGTCCATTCGCAGCGACGCCGCCACCAAGAACGAGTGTGCTCACTTTTTCTTCTTCAACCGCAGTCATCGCTTTGTTGATCAGCGCAGACACAATCGCATGCTCAATGGACGCACACAGATTGCGCAGAGACTCCGGGTCGAGCGCTACTTTGCGTTTCTGCAAATGCGTTGCGACCGCAGTCTTCAAGCCGCTGAACGAAAAATCCAAACGATCTTTCATGGCGATGGGAAGCGCAATGGCTTTCACATCACCGCCCACGGCAGCGGCAGAAAGACGCGCACCACCGGGATAGCCAAAGCCAAGCTGTTTTGCCGTTTTGTCGAACGCTTCGCCAGCAGCGTCATCGAGCGTCACACCAAGGGTCCGCACAGAGAAGGGACCATCCACGCGGTACAGCGCTGTGTGTCCGCCTGAGACCAGCAACGCAACGTGCGGATAGGGCGTTGGGCCGTGCTCCGCAGCAAGCAGATCAACGGCGGCCAAATGCCCTTCCAAATGGTTCACCGCAATCAGCGGAATACCCCGCGCGAGCGCAACGCCTTTAGCGTAGAGCGCGCCAACAAAAAGCGAACCAATGAGCCCAGGGCCCATGGTCACCGCAATCGCCTCGATCTGCGGCCAATCGAGGTTCGCTTGGGCCAACGCCACCTTCACGTTCGCGGCAATGGTCGCCATGTGCTCGCGGGAGGCGACCTCTGGGACCACGCCGCCAAAACGCGCATGCTTTTCGGTTTGCGTAGACACCACGTCAGCGAGCACACGCCCGTCTTTGGAGAGCACAGCGGCGGCGGTTTCGTCGCACGAGGATTCGAGAGCGAGGAGCACGGCGCGGGCTATACGCACCCAGCGCAGATCAGACAAGCGCCTTTCGGGAGGACACTTACTTGAGGGTATTGAGGATGTTGCGAACGTCCGAGGCGAACTTGCCGTTCGGTTGCAGCGCTAGATACTTCTCGTAAGCAGCGACGGCTTTAGGCCTCTGGTTTTGGTTCTGATAGATCGTACCCAGCGTAAGGTAGGCAGCCGCAAGTTTGCCGTTTTCCCTAATCGCTCGGTTCAGGTAGTCGATCGCTTTTTCGTTGTCGTCGAGCTCGTAGTACGCGTTGCCAAGCGCGAGCAGTGCCGCTTCACTCGATGGCGACATCTCGAGCGCCTTCGAATACTCGGCAATGGCGCCGCGTACATTGCCCTTCTTGTAGAGCGCGTTGCCCTTCATGAGCAGGGCGCGAAACGCGTCTTTGCGGTCTTTCGGTACGCCAACGACAGGTTCGTCTTCTTTAGGCGTTTCTTTTGCGGCCACCTTGGGTGCTTCCACTTTGGGCTCTGCCTTAGGTTCCACCTTGGGCGCTTCCGCTTTCGGCTCAACCTTGGGCGCTTCTGCGTGCGCCGCTTCCGCGTGAGGCGCTTCGCCATGGGGCGCTTCTGCGTGAGGGGTGTCAGCCTTTGGCGCTTCCACTTTTTCAGGCTCATGTTTGGCGGCTTCTGCTTTGCCGTGCTCTGGCTCCGCAGCATGAGGCGGCGCCTCATGTTTTTCCTCAACGTGCGCCACCTCTGGGGAAGGCGGAACGGGCTGCGTGGGCGTTTTGGGCCGGGTGAAAAAGAAAGCGAGGCCTCCGGCAATGAGGACCGCAAGAACCGCCGCGGCGATGATCAGTTGTTTTTTGCGGCCGCTTGGCGCTGCAAAATCCACATCATCGCCTTCGCTCGTACCGAATGCGCGCGCTAAGTCGGCATCACTCGCGGTTTCAGCAGGCTGCGTGGCGTGGGCCGCGGGCGCGTGAGCAACTTGTGGCACCTCTGGCGCTTCCGGAGGAATGAAGGTTGGCGGCACCACCGGCATGACTGGAGGCATGGCCGGCATAGCCGGAAGCATGTCGGGCAGCATCTCAGGGATCGCCAAACTTTGCGGCGCGAGCGCGGCATTTGCCTCGGCGCGCGGCTCCGGTGCGCTCTTGGCGACGGCAAGCTTCTCCTTGCCCGGAAACTGAATCACATTGAGGAAATCGGGATTCGCTTTGGCTGCCGCTGCAATTTGGGCAGGCGGCGTGAGCGATGGCACCGGAGCAGGCGGCGGCTGACGCGGCTCGTCGTCCTCTTCCGGAAGTGTGATGTCATTGGCGTCCGGCACCACCTCCGAAGGCTCGGGTAGCGTTAGCTCGCTACCGATCACTTCGTCGCCAAGGCCGTCGCTCGTTTCTTCCGCCGCGTCAGGCTCAGTCGACTGCGCTTCCTCGCGCGACGAGACGTCGTAAATCAGCCCCTCGAAATACAGCTTGGAAATCACATTGAGCGCTTCGAGGTCGCCGTAGTTCGATTGGTCAACGACCTCGAGCAAAGTGCGATTGCCATCGAACATGCGCAAGATGCTGTTAATCTCGTCCGGAATTTCGCTGAGGCGATCGCTGAGCTCTCTAAAGTCGACTTCGAATTTGGTCTCGAGCGGCGGCAATTGCTCAAGGAGGCGCCCCCATTCGTCGACCCGGCGCATACCTTCCATCAGCAGACCTTGCGTCGACATTTCGATGCTGTCTGGCCGATCAATCGGCATGAACTCCATTTCGAAATGCCCGTCGTTCCAGACGAGCAAGCGGTAGATCGCCTTCTCAGCGCGCAGCACACCGAGCTCGGCATCCACGACTTTGCCGTTGCGGAAATAAATGGTTCCGTTGCTGCCAAATCCTTGGTCCGAGTCGAAACGAATCAGACCCGTCTTGCGTCCGATCTCCACGGTTTGCAGCAAGTCGACCACACCCATGTCCGAAAGCTGGCCGGAGAAGTTCGCTTTTTGATCGCGCTTCTCGAGCGTTTCTTTCGTCTTCTTCTCGAGCATGATCTTGATGCGCGTGACGATCTCTTTGATGTAGATCGGCTTGGTCAGATAATCTTCGACGCCAAGCTCCAGGCCTTTGATCTTGTATTCGATCGATTTTTGGCCCGTGAGAAAGATGAACGGCAACTGCGCTGTTTTGGGGTTTTCTTTGAGCTTTTTGCACAGCTCAAAGCCGTCCATCTCAGGCATCTTGGTATCGGAAATGACCAGCTCGGGCGGGTTGATCTCGATTTTCTCGAGCGCGTCGAGCCCGTTGACGGCAGTGGTCACCGAGAAGCCCGCCTTTTTCAGCGAGACTTCCATGACGCGTAAACTTTTCGCGTCCGAATCGATGAGCAACAAGTGTCTTTTTGCCATGGCTCTCAGCGGGTGCCCACATGAGCAGACACGCGCAAACGAAGCCTACTGTTTGATTAGCCTCGTCGCCAGTTTAGCTGACAAGCCATGACGCTTCGCAGCAAGTGCTCGTCTTGCGTTCGTGGCAATCCTTGCTTATGCCCGCCAAGATAGTGGCGAAGGTCATCTCCATCACCAGCGGTCGCATCGATAGGTTGCTCTCGGTCCTCGAGGACAAGCGCAAGCTCATCATTCTTACCCACGACAATCCGGATCCGGATTCCA
>JBIKMD010000730.1:0-3652 GCA_044359465.1 Myxococcota bacterium | reverse complement strand
CGAAGCGCGAATTGTGGCGCGATCGACGAGCGGAGAGGTGCTGTGGGAAGGCAGCCTTTGGTCCATGCCGCTTCGTGGTGGCACGCTGATGACCAGGCCGCCCCCGGAGATGACGCTTGTTGAGTCTGCTGGTCCGCGGCCCGCACCTGGGCTGACACCAGCAGGTGAAAGAGCGTTCGTGGGTCCAGCGCTCGACGGACCCGCTCTGAAGCGCGCCATTGCTGAACGCCGGAGTGATGCGGTGGTGGCGAGTATGTTCCCGCCGCTCTCCGCGGAGCAAACCACGGTAGTGCGGCAGACTTTGGACCGGGACCTTGGCGCCTTTCCGGCCGTGCTCAACGATGGCAAGCCGAGCACCTTGGGTAGCAAGCTGAGTGCTGCGGACTTGGACGCGCCAGAGCGAGAGCGTGTGCTCGCGTTCGCTGCTAGTCTCAAAGATGGCATTGAGCGCGCGAAGGCCGGTTTTCCGCCAGGTTCGCCGGAGGCCAAAGCGCTCGATGCGAATTGGCAGCACTTGAAGATGGAGACGAATGAGCTTCTCAGCGCTGCGCCGAAGCTCGGCCTAAGAGGCAGTGAGCTTGCGGACACGCTGATCGCGTCGCTCTTCTCTGACGGTATCAAAACGGGTGAGTTGCGTTCTGTGGTGGCGCACGACGTGTACGCCGCAGAAGCCTGGACGCGCATGAACGAGCGCTTCTTCCCGGAGCCCCAAAGCGCGGACACGAAGAAGCGCGTTGAAGACATTCGCCTGGCCATCCTCGAGCACCAAGGTGTGCCACCTGCATTGATGGCGATGTTCGTTGGCAAAGAAGTACGCAGCGAGTTGGCGAAGCCTGAAAACGCCGCACTGAAGAGCAAGCTCCCAAACTGGGAAGAGAAGCTCGTGAGCCTTCAGAAGAAGCTTGCTGATCCGTATGCACATCTTACTGACGCGCGCGAGGGCAATGGGCGTAAGATCGTGGCGCTCGACGCCGAGGAGACGCAGCTTCTGCGCCTGGTTCGCGGTGACGATTGGCACGTGCCGGATCCCGCGCATCCAGATTACAAAAAGTCCTGGGGCGTGGTGTACGCCGATTTTCGCGCGAACTATCTCACCGGCGACGGCGCTGCGAAGATCGTCGATGCGTACCGCGGTTGGAAGACTGGCAATGGCATGGAGGACGCTACGGCAGACGCTGGGTTTCTCACCGTCGTCGGCAAGCTGACGCAAGGGCCAGATGGCAAGCAGATCGTAGAAGGCGGTAGCTTTGGTGATGGCGCCAAGTTCTTCCGCGACAAATCTCAGGTGAACGCTGCGCTCGTCGATCGCGCAGGGCTCATTGTGAAGTGGAACACTGCGAAAGCCGACATGGCCAAAGCGGGCGGCTGGCTCGAGCGCAAACGTTTGGAGTTCGAGAAGCAGTACGGCAAAGATGGCGCCGAAAATCCGTTTGTTTACGGTTCAGATGGCAGCATTGGGCTCCCTTACTGGGACAGGCCGCTCAGCTATCCAACCGACAACCGCGATCCTGCAACCGTGCCGGAAGCGGCGGCCGCCCTCGCAACGCTCACGCCCAAACAGCGTGCACAACTGGCGTTTCATTTGGAGATCAAGGCTGAGCTCGCACGTCAGCTTCGCGCGCTCGACGCGGCTAGCGTTCGCGGGGCGCCGCCTTCTGGTGGTGAGGCACCCAAAGCGCCGCCGCCGCCGAAAAAAGGGCCACTTCCTCCTCCGACACTGCCGCCGAAGCCCGTGGTCAAGAAGCCAGAGCCTGGGATCACGAATGAGGCCGTCGCGTTTTTGAAGCCGCTGCAAAACGAAGTGCCTTATGGTGGCATGGCGCAGGCCGAGGCGGTCAAAACACCGGCGAAGATTGCAGGCATTGCGCGTCAGCCGTTGCTGAGGATGGACGCGGGAGATCTGGGAACGCCGCTGTCACTCGCGGACAACGAAGTAGGGTCGAGCTGCGACGTTTTTGTCACCAACGTGAACGGCCAAGAGATGCTCGTCAAAGTGATGAGCGATCCAACGCCAGATGCATACAAGTACAAGATCTTTCTTGGGGAGCTGGCGGGTGCGAAGATTTTCTCCGATCTTGGAGTTGGTCCCAAGATCTACGGCGTTGTCGACTTGGGTGACGGCCGCCTTGCGTACGCGATGGGTTTCGTCAAAGGCGGAAAACACGTTGAAGACGCAAGCCCGCTTATTCGCGATTGGACGGTGAAGGACCTCTACACGAAACTCACAGCGCTACAGGCCAAAGGGCTCGACTGTCACGACTTCCAATATTTGATCGCGCCCGACGGCAAAGTGCATTTCATTGATGCCGCCGGCATTCACAACCGCAATCCCGCGCGCCCAACCATCGACATCACCGCGCAACTCGCGCAGCTGCGTGGTGCCTCCTTTGGCGCAGTGATGACGGCGGCTGGATCGCCAACATCGTCACGCTTCGCCCTTGACCAAGGACGCTGGTACGGGGACGTCTCGGACGCGCAGCGCCAGACCGCGCGCGCAATGCTCGATCAGATGCCCGAAGATCGCGTCGTACAAGTACTTCAAGACTCGTCTGGCACGGTGTGGTTGCTCGAGTCCGTGCGCGATGCCGACGGCGGTTTTGCCTGGGCTGCGCGACCGATTGACGCTAGTGGCAAGGCGGGCACACCGCTCTTTGAGCAATTCGACAAAACGGGTGCGCGCATTGAAGCGGCAGCCGCAAGCCGTGTCTCTCTACCCCCTTCCCCGGTTGCGCCCACTGGCGTCACATGGGGCGCCAAAGTCACACCAGAAGATCACCTTCGCTCGATAGACAATCAGCTCGCCTCGCATTTCACGGCAGGCGACATTTCGGGTGTATACGCTGACAAACGCGGGCAACCCATTCTGCAAGCGGATGGAACACCGTTCCATCATGACCAGGAAATGCGCGGCGCGCGGCGTGCGGTAGCTAGCGCAGTCAAAGCACTCAAGGGCGCCGCGCAAAACCGTGCGCTCAAGCCGGAACAACGCAAGTTCATAGAGGCGGCGATTGCGCGCGGTGAGGCTGCATTGCAAGGGATGGACAACGTGCTCAACGCAGACGTACCGAGGGTCAAATGAGTCGCGAAGACGTCTACGCAAACGCGGATCGCCAGTGGAGCTTCTTTGCGCTCAATGAGGCGCTCGGCGTGGCTACAAAACCACTCGGCAAAGACGCGTCATCGCTCGAGCGCTGGTACCTCGCGGTGGGCGCCACGCCGATCGCGGCGCTTTCGGATCTGGATATCGCTACAGCGCTGCGTCAGCGTACACACCTCCCACTCGTGTTTCCTGAAGCGCTAAAACGTCTGAGCGCGGACCCTTGGGTCGGACGCTATCCAGGTGAGCTGCTTGCGGCATTGGTTTTCGTTCCGCTGGCGTTGTGGCGTTCGAACGCCGAGGCACGTGCACAAGCGATCGCGCTCGCGCGTATGGCGCTAGAAAGTGCGCAGCCGGATGCCATCGACGACACGAGTTGGTTCGAGGTGCGGCGTGAGATACAAGCCTGGCTCGGTCTTGCGCTACACGCGGATGGCCGCGCGCCGAAGCTCACCATTACCAAAGCGCCGTCACAGTCTGGCGCTGTCATCGAGCTCACGTTGGGGACGCAAGCGACCCTCGGCAACGCACGTACCAGCACGCTTTATATTCCAG
>JBIKMD010001127.1:0-3653 GCA_044359465.1 Myxococcota bacterium | reverse complement strand
GGCTAACCGTTCGAGCGAGCGGTACGACACCGCCTCTGCCACGATCTCCTCGTTGATCTCCTCCACACCCTGCAGATCGGCGATCGTGCGCGATACCCTTAAGACCCGCACATACCCTCGCGCACTCATGCCGAGACGCCGTATAGCCTCACTGAGCAGCGTGCGAGCGGAATGAGAGATCTGCGACTCAGTCCTGATCCACACCTCGGGCACCTCACTGTTGAGCACACCTTGGCGCTGAATCTGAATCTCGCGAGCAACCTTCACTGCATCCGCTGCACCCTGCGCCTTGTTCGTACTCGGTCGTGGGGCCGCCCAAACCAGATCCTCGACCGCCACCGCCTCCAGTTCGACGTGTAGATCGATACGGTCCAAGATCGGTTGCGAGAGTCGCGAAAGATACTCACGCACCGCATAGTGTGGGCACCGACACACCCCCTGTTTCGAACCGAATCGTCCGCACGGGCAGGGATTCATCGCTGCAATCAACTGAAAACGGGCCGGAAAGTTTACAGACGCCTTGGCGCGCGCTACCTGCACACAGCCGGTCTCTAAGGGCGCCCGGAGCGCTTCGATCGTACTCCGTCTGAACTCTGGGAACTCGTCGAGAAAGAGCACTCCACGGTGAGCCAGGCTCACCTCCCCGGGCCGCGGACCTGCGCCGCCCCCTATCAGCCCTGCATCGCTCACCACGTGGTGCGGCGACCGAAACGGCCTGGCACCGGAAAGTATCCCCGTGACAGAGAGGCCAGCAACGCTGTGAATCTGGAGCACCTCGAGAAGCTCAGCCTGCGAGAGCTCCGGGAGCAGCCCCGCGAGCCGCTCTGCCAACATACTCTTTCCGCATCCCGGCGGGCCGATCATGAGCATGTTGTGCCCACCCGCTGCCGCGATCGTAAGTGCTCGCTTGGCGGCCTCCTGCCCCATCACATCATCGAGCGACACAGTCGTTTGACGCACCTGCGCGTGCGGACGCTCCCTAATCTCAGGACGGTGCTGGCCGTTCAATATACGGATCGCCTCCGACAGCGATGCGACTCCGATAACCTTCACACCGGAGATAACCGCCGCATCGGCGCTACTCTCCTCGGGCACCATCACGAATTCAAAGCCGCTCTGCGCGGCGCTCACTGCGTGCGCGACCACACCAGGACCTCCCTTCACCTCACCCGTAAGGGAGAGCTCTCCACAGATCGCCATGCGCTGTAAAGCAGCACTCGATACACCCCCCATTGCGCACACGATCGCCAGGGCTATCGGGAGATCGAAAGCCGCACTCTCCTTGCGGACTTCAGCGGGAGCAAGATTAACGAGGATCACCTCAGGCGGATCAAAGCCTGCATGCCTGAGCGCCGCAAGGATGCGGTCACGCGACTCGCGCACGGCAGCGCCACCAAGGCCTAGGATGGTAAAGCGCTCCGTACCGTTACGGAGCGTAACCTCGACCTCAACCGGTACAGCATCGAGGCCGACGATACAGCTGGAGTGTGCAGAAGCGAACATGTTGGGATATTCGGCACAATGCGCGGAAAGTTGCCCGATGAAGGACTCCTGCTTCATCCACGCCTTCCCGGCCCCGCCTCCCTGGCTGGACGCACATGCCTTTGAGCCGCTTGATAGGACAAAGCCGCAGAGCCATCCGCGACTCGACTGACCTCTGCGAGATCGGCGAAGCCAGCCATACACTGAGGAGATTACTCATCATCAAAATTGAGACGCAACTCACGAGACGCACTCGTAACGGGGAGAGGTTTTACCTCACTGCTCTGGTGGCGTGGTGGTGCAATGGATGGTTAGTCCGTCCAGTGACCTGCTGTCCTCACAATACAAGTCGCCTGTGACGGGGGGATTCCGGTAACAACTACATCCATCCTGATTTACATCGTCACAACAACTTGTCGAGCTGGACTCCGGTTCGCAAGCCCCTGCATCCTTGCACTCACCATCACACCAGATTGTACTTCCTGGGCAACACTGATTAGTGTCGGTAACACTCAAGGCATTACAACACTCACTAGCTCCGTCGACGGTCTCTGTACATGTCTGTCCTAGCATGCAGCATTTATCACCGCAGACGGGTCCTATGTAGCCATTCAGATCCGGCATACAACAGACCGGTGGATTGGTGTTTGGATCTTTACATTGCTCTGCCATGCCACAACAACCAATGCCACACTCCGGCCCTATACATTCGCAGATGCCCGATGCACTACAGATCTGATTTGCTTGACAGCACGCAAAGGCCGTTCCTAAAAGGTCTGGGCACATTTGCTGGCCTTGCGGACACGATTCGCACTTGCCGTTTATACATTGCTCACCTTGACCGGTATTACAGCATTCGACTCCGAAAGCACTCGGACAAGCCTCTTGCTCCTGCAAACAACACGTCGAACCACTGATGGTTCCTTGCGCGCACTTTTCACCAGCGCCGCAGCAGTATGGTTCGCTTCCAGGCAGCTTGTCTGCACAAGGCTCAGTATCGATCCCACAACAAACGTCCTTGCCCGCAAAGTTCAAGCACTGCTCTAGAGCTCTGTTACAGCACTTCGTCCCGCAAGGCCCGCCGGTTTCGACCGGGTTGCCGTTTGCATCATTGCCCCCCATCTTAGGACAACATTTATTCGGTTCAGCCTCACTGTTGCACTCATCGCTTGTGCAGCACAACTCCTCGGGGGGTGCTTTGCCGTCCCTTGGATCAGGATCAGCTCCGCACAGAGACTTACCTTCTTCGCACGCGGAGCAATCACCGAGAACATAATTCGGCGTATCTTTGGGACAACAAGCGCCCCTGGAGACACCGTCTCTGTCCTTTCCGTCTGCACATGTGTCGCCAACCCCGCAACAAATAAGGTCCCTCGGTGTTCTCCCTACATTGCACGGCGTTTTGTTGTCTTCACAGCAGATAGTTGTGTCTCCATCACCGTCTGGCGTACCACTGACATGACAAACTGGAGCATCTTCCCCACAGCACTTGAGTGATGCGCCAGACCCGCATGAGCCGCCGGGGGGGGTCCCTGGAGGACACGCCTGACAGGCTCCTACTCCAAACGCCCCCCCAGTGGGATTCCAGTAAGGCGCAAACGGTGGACAACAATGTCCGTCGGAGCATACATCCCCAGGGTCTGTACACCCGCACCTATCACCGGTCTTGCAGCCACCGAACGCAGTCGTAGTCGTGCAATTCAAGTGCTCTGGGTAGCCTGGTGGATTCACATTGTAGCAGCACGCGGTCGGACCCGCACAGCTGTCACAGCCACCACCAGGGGGGTCGAAGCAAGGGATGCAGGCGGGAGAACCGTTTATGTTAACACAACACTGATTTGGGCCCGTACAGTTTGCACATGAATCGGGATTACCGTCCGTGTCTGTGTCGGTGCCCGTGGTGGTGTCAGTACCTGTGTCAGTACCAGTGGTGGTGTCAGTACCCGTGTCAGTACCTGTGTCAGTACCAGTGGTGGTGTCAGTACCCGTGTCAGTACCCGTGGTGGTGTCAGTAGCTGTGTCCGTACCAGTGGTGGTGTCAGTACCTGTGTCAGTACCAGTGGTGGTGTCAGTAGCTGTGTCCGTACCAGTGGTGGTGTCAGTACCTGTGTCAGTACCAGTGGTGGTGTCAGTACCCGTGTCCGTACCAGTGGTGGTGTCAGTACCCGTGT
>JBIKMD010000727.1:0-3660 GCA_044359465.1 Myxococcota bacterium | reverse complement strand
GAAGTGATCGGCCTTGCTCTCATGCGTGGCCTTATTGGCGCTGTTTGGCCACTGCCCAATGAGCGTTTCATTTGTCGCAAGCCATGTCTTCTTTGTGTTGCAATTCGACGCTTTTGCGTCGTTGCCCCACGAGTAAGTCTTGTTCGTCGGTCCAGCGCAAGCATAGGTCCACTCGTCGTCGAAGCACAGCCGTTTCCCACGGGCTTGGCACCAGGCTTCGGACTGGTCGAAGCTGTACATCACGAAAGGCAACTCACCGACCTTGTTCGGGGCCTCGAAGGTATCCATACAGACCGTACCACTAGGAGCAGACACCGTGCGCATGTCTGGCGGACAAGACCCACCACTCACCGGAGACGCTACGAAATTCACTGTGAGCTCGAAACTGCCGACGAGCGCGTGTGTGCCGTTCCACCATGTGTCCACTACGATGAAATACGTCTTGCCGCCTTCGATGGTATTGCTAAAACTGACATTGCTGCGTGCGATACAAGCGCTCGCGGACTTTGCATCAAGCAGATGCACGTCCAAATCTACTTGATCACCAGGGACGTCATTGACCGACACAGAAAGTGTACCGTTATCCGGTGCCTCTAACATGTAGACAAACTCAGGCCCCTTCTCACTGATGATGCCACCGCAGGGGGTGTAAACATCTTCGACGGAAACCCCACCCACCGACGTATCGCCTGTGCGTGTCGTCGGGAAACTGCTCAAGATGAACGGATGGTCCCAAGTACCATCTTGCACTGGAGGAGGAGGAAGATTGCTCACCCCTGTCGGCCCCGTCACGGCTACAGCGCCGGTGGATCCTGTCTCTCCGGGATTGGTTGGCTTGGCCGCAGGGGCTTCAGTCGCAGCAGGCGCCGGTGGGATATAGGCTTCGCCGCGCTCGTTCACAGAGGTAACGCAGGCCGTCATCAGTGCGATAGAAAACAACAGCGGATAGTCGCGTAGTTGAGACACCCTGCACCTCTGCGGGCGTTATCGGCGATGGTTCAATTCAAATCAGCAGGAAACAGACAAGTACGAGTCGCTTTACACTTTGAGCAAGCATTCCTGACACTTGAGACCAGCGCGTGGCATCTTTCCTAGCGAAAGCGCACGCTCCTCAATGCACGTCGGGAGATAGCAGTGACCAACGTCCGCAACGACCGGCCTACCGTGGCCTCAGCGATCACAGTAGCCGCACTTGGCGAAACGGCGCCGCCGCCACCCATCACGCAGCCCAAAACCCAGGGACCCGATGCTCCAGCCGCACCGAAGGATGCATTTGCGCGAGACGGCGCCTCAACGACGCTTGCCGCGGTGGCGAAAGCCGCCAACGTTCCACTGCCCACGAATCTCAAAGAAGCACGCGAGCGGCTCGCCAAGGTTGATCTCGCGCTCAAAGGGAAAGCAGCAGATAGTCCAGAATCGAAAGCGCTCGCGCAAGAACAACAGATTCTCAAACGCTTCGCGCTAGGAGCGGCGTTCGCACCGAGCGGGAGCGACGTCCGGCCCGAAGCATTGGCCAAAACCAAAGCCGCAGCGCTCGCGAAGATGGACCCAGGCCTCACTGCGCTGGAAGACCCCAAAGACAACGGCGCCCGGCTACTCCGCGCATACGGCGTGGGCATGCCCAGTCTCAGCGGCAACAAACACATCTTGGAGCGCGTAGGCGTACCCAAAGCGGACCTCGAACGTTTTATGCTCACGGGTGAAGTGAGCAGCACGCTGGCGCGGGTCTTCGAGGATGCGCAGCAACCGCCAAAAAAGATGTGGGGACCGGAACAGGAAAACTTCGTCGCCGCACAAACAGTAGCGCAGCTCATCTACCGAGTGGGCGAGCGCAATTGGAAACAAGCGTTACGCGAGGTGCAGGGACACATTGGAGCGCTCGCAAACCAGCCGCTCTCGCCGGAGCAAAAGAGTTCGGCGCTCGCTGCGCTTAGGCAACGTGAAAAAGAGCTGAGCCTCTCATTGCAAGCAGCGTTCGACACCTATGTTCCCGTGATTGGCGCAAACCGCGCGAACCTGAGTGCGTGGACGGCGACGGTGAGCGCCGAAGCGGAGAAGAACACACGCAGGGCTAGCGAGCTCAAAGCGGACGCCGATGCGCGCGGCGAAAAACCGAGCGCGCGCACGCTGTCGCTGCTTAGTGCAGCACGCACACAACACACAGCGCTTGGGACTCAATACGAAGCGAGCGCACTCGGGCACAAACAAGGTCCGCAGCGTGACGCGGCAGCGCGTGAAGCAGCGTCCTATTTTGGCAAGGCCGCACGCGCCGAGCTGAGCCTAAACGATGCGACTGACGTAGCCAAACGCGCTCGCGAGTTGGATGGCGTGCGCAGAGCGGAGGGCGCCTTGGCGCTTCTCGGCGATGAGCCGAGCGGCCCCAACTTGGCAGCGAATGGGGATCTGTCACGCCTCAAAGCCGACGCAGATCGCCAGTACGCAGCAGAAGCGGGCGAAGCGGGCCCCAGCAAAACGCAACGCCGAGAGATCGCCAAGCTCAAACATGACGCTCGCCAGCGCATTCTTGACGACAGTGGCTTAAAACACCTCACCCCGCTCGAACGTGAACAGCGTGCGCTAGAGGTGGCGCGCTCCGTCGAACAGCACTTTTGGCAAGCGCACGCACCGGCGCAAGGCACGCTGAGCACAGAGCAGGCGATCGCGCTACGCACCGAGATCCGGCAGCAAGACCATGACGCTGTACGCGAGTATCGCAGCGCGGAAGGATTGCTCGACCGCCCTGACGACAAGCTGAGCGCTGAGGAGCTCGCAACAAAAGCGAAGCTCGCGCGCGAAGCCGCTCCCTTCATCGCCGAGGTCGAAGCGAGGGAAAACGAGGCGCTCGACGAGGCTGCCGCGCGGAGCGTCCGCAAAACGCAAGACAGCCCGCTGGCGCCAGAGCTCGCCGGCACCACGCGCGAAGAAGTGAGCGAAGGCCTGAGACAAGCCGAAATCGCTTTGCAGAAGGCAAAGGCGGCAAAGACGGGGCTCTTTTCAGTGACGAGCTCGGCAGCGCAGCATGACCAAGCGATCGCCGACGCCGAAGCACAGGTCGCGGTGTCCAAGGCCAAAGTCGCGCTCTATGCAAACGGACTTTCGCCTGAACAAACCTTTGCCTTACGGCGCAACCTCGCAGCGGCAGAGCTCGACGCTGCGCGGGTCGCCTTGAAGCGCGCCGAAGGCGTTGATGCAGGAAAGACAGGGTCCAGCGAAAGCAATGAACGCATTGGCAAGGCGAAAAAGGGTCTCAGCGAAGCGCAGAAGAAAAACGACGAGCTGAAACCGCAAGATGCGCGAGACGCAGCAAGAGAAGCACGCAGCAGGCGCCAAGACGCAGTTGAAGAAGGAACGCTGAGACTCGCGCCAACACAGGAGCTCAGAACGGCCGAGTCGTTAGCGCGCTTAGGTGACTGGGCGCGTTCGACCAAAGCGCTGCCGCCCGACTTGCAACGTGAAGCGTTGAAAGGCGTGCACCAAGGCTTCGCGACTCTTGGTGATGCGGCCCAAACGACGCGGGATCGCGCGCGTGTATTAGCCGAGCAGGTACGCGTGGCGGATGCCGCGCACCAAGACAGCGCTGCAGCACGGCTCAAAGCCAAAGAAGTCCTCGAGTCTAAAGCCGTCGTCTTCACGACGGACGCCGAGAAGCGCCAAATCGCT
>JBIKMD010000725.1:0-3662 GCA_044359465.1 Myxococcota bacterium | reverse complement strand
ATCGATGATGAGCGGGGCGCAGAAGTGCGAACCATGGCCGGCACCGCCACAGACCTGCGCGGACACGGCCGTGTGCAAATTCCCATGGGCGCTGCCGGGAAGCTCGCCCTCTTTGCACAAGTGCAGCGGACAGACGGGATCAGCCAGCGCGTCGGACCAGACGGCACGGCCCAGCGAAGCGATCTCTCAGAGTCTCAAGCGGCTCAGTCCCTGACGGATCCAGCACATCCGAACTTCATTAGCCGGCGCCAAGAACCGGCGACCTACGCCCAAGGGGCTATCGCTTACTATGCACCCCTTGGCTTTTACGCGCGCTCGCGCCTGATGTTTCGTTCGATCGCGCCGCTCGTGAATCCTTCTGTGGGCGGCGGCAAAACCGCCTCCGCAATCACCGAGGAAGGTTCCTTTCAGCGCCAGGACCTCACTGTGGCGACGGAGCTAGGCGTGCGTCGTCCGCTGACGACTTGGCTCGATTTGGCCGTCTCACTTCGCCACGTCTTCAATCGGCGCGCCCAGGACGGCCGACTCACGGGCCCACTGTTTCTGAACAAAGACCGCGACTTTGACCTGGTCGCCGACGCTTGGCCGCAAGGCCAATATGAGCGCTACGCCTATCACGACCATGTTTTTTCGGCGGATGCGCAGCTCGATTTCAAACTCCCACTCAACGCACTCATTGCGGGCGCCACGGCGAGCTACTCGCTCCTCTCCGATTTGAGCTACGAAGCGAACTTCGCGCCAGGACGCAGCACCTCAGCCGGCGTCGCGCCCACCGCCAGCGACGCCCCTATTGATCTGACGGGACAACAATTCCTGCTTCCAAACTTACAACGCCGCACGCTTGCGCTCTTCGTGCAAGACGTCTTCACGCCGCGGAAGTGGCTGGATGTGATCGCGGGCGTGCGCCTCGATCTCATTTCGGACGTTGGCATTGTCTCTGGCACGCAGGTGCGCGCGGCGGCTCCATCTACGCCAATCCTTTCCTGAACTCGATCATGAGTCGAACGCTTGAAGTGGGCGCAGCGATCAAGCCCACTCCGCAAATGGCGATTCGCGCCAGCTACTTCCACATCGCAACGCAGAACGAAGTCATCTATGCGCCCGACCTGGAAGGTTTTTTCAACAACGCCGAACGCGCAGTCAACGGCGCTGGCTTCGAAATCCTCGGCGAACATCAATTGGGAGCGCTCTTCAAGCTGAGTTACCGCGGTAGGTTCAATGGCCAGAGCACCATCGCCGTTGGCGGACGTTTGATTGGGTTTGGCGCAGACGTTTATCCGTCCATTATCGGTAGCGTCTGGCTCACGGGCGAGTTGTTCGAACACGTCGCGCTCACGGTGGGCACGGTCGCATCCTCGGCTTCGAGGCGCGAAGCAGACGACCCACGCAGCGCCATTCCCGCAAGCGCACAGCTCAGCGCCAACCTGCGTTTGCTCGATTTGCCAAGCAAAGGCTTCGAGTGCGGCGTGCTTGCCAAGAACCTTCTCGATCAACGGCAGCAAAATGCGCTGCCGCGTTTCGTTGGATTGCCGAACGACTTCCCGTCCGGCGGCCGCAGCCTTCTTTTCTATGTGAGTTGGACCCTCAACAAGGAGCCAGAGTGATGCGACGTTTCAAAGTATTGATCATGGCAGGCACGATGTTCTCGTGCGCAGCCCCAAAAGCCGTTGAAGAGAAAAAACCGAGCACCATCGTCAGTGATATCGACTTCACGAAGCTCGACGAATTGTGCCCCGGCACTCCGCGCATCGAGGAATGCGCGGGCAGCGTGCCGCGCATCGAGTTCACAGTGAAAGATCAGAGCGGGGCGCCCGTAGCCAACGCGCTCGTCGGCGCCTACCCAGAAGAGCCCAACGCGACGCGGCTGCGTTCCCAGAAAAAGACGGCCAAGGCCGCAAAATCACTTACGGCACTTGCACCAACGCCGAAGGCAAAGCGTCGATTTGTCCTTTTGACGCAACCAAGACGAGCGTCCAGAACATCATCGCGCTCAAGGCCGGCTACAAGGTGGGCTCGCTCGGCAAAACCACTTACGCCGCAGACTCGGTGGTGAACGCGACGATCACGCTCGAAGCGAACCCCGCGGCGACCAAAGAAAAAATCCTCATCATGGCCTGCGAACGCGGAAATGTGCGCGATCCGCTCACCTTTGCGCGTGAGAACATCCACTACACCGTCGCTCCTTTCGCCAAGGTGATCGACACCTTGCTGCAAGACTCGGCCAAACCGCTCGAATACTTCGACACGCTCTACATTGGTAAATCGTGCAGCTCGCGTGAAGCGTGGGGCGAGTTGCTCGTACCGGAGAAACGCGAGCGGCTACACAAATGGATTGAAGCGGGCGGCCTGGTATTCTTAGCCCAGCAAGATGACGATCTGTGGTCGCGCGGCGTGAACGGCTGCCCAGACTCGGCCACCTACTGCCCCATGGAGTTCTTGCCGACCGAGCTGCAGTTCGACATCTATCCGACCAAGTGCAACGACTTCCGTTCCGGCACCATCCTCGAGCCCACCCACCCAACCATGCAGGCGGTGGACCTGAACGCGTGGAACTACAATTCGCCCTCCAGCCCAACGACAGCAGAGAAGAAGACCTCGTATAATGCCATCGTACGCAGCACGGTGAAGACGGACTACTGGAAGATCCTCGCTGTAGCGCCCGCTGCTGGCGCGGCCGGCGAGTGCGCCGATGTGGCAACCGATCAAGCTGTCGTCGCGATGGAGGGGACCTATGGCGAAGGTAAAATTTACGTTGGCGAACACGGCTGGGAAACCGGCAGCCAAGGCGACATCTCTGGCGGCATGACCGAGGCCAAAGCCATCGTCGCGAAGAATCGCGTGATTGAGTACTTGAAGGCCCAGCAGAAATAGTCGCAGATGCGGTCATGAGCCGCATCCGCATCGTAGTCGTTGGTCTTGCCGTGCTTGCCAGCGCCTGCGAGTCAGTTGAATCGTTCTTCAGCGCTGCGCCCATCTCCGGAAGCGGTCAAACAGCCGCATCACAACCTGCGTCCATGCGCGTTGACCAAGCGTGTCCCGCCTGGAGCACGCTGCAGGCTTGCGTCTTTGATGACACGGCCTACGCGGTTGCGCGCACCAAGGTGTCAGGCAAGCTCTCCATGGCGGTCGATGCGGCTGGCCGGCGCGCCCGACTAGCGCTGCTCGGCCGCGAGCCCAAAGACGAAACACTGAGCTTCACTGGCACACTACTTCCTGCATGGGCCAAGTGTGGGGATGAAGTCTTGGTTCTCGCTTCAGGCCCTAAAGGAAATGCCAATCTTCCCACCTGCGCCAGCGCGCCCGCACTCGGCGCACCGCCTCTAGCCGTTTGCCCCGCCTGGACTGCGGGCCTGCTCAGCAAGCACGAGCGTGGTTTCTCAGGCGTGGGCATGAGCGAAGGCATTGAAGAACCCGCGTTTGCCGTAAAATCCGCCGAAAACCGTGCGCGCGCAAAGTTGGTGGAAGCGGTGAACCTTCAGCTCATCATCGCAGGAGGCGGCATCAACGCACAGAGCAGCGGAACGACGAGCGACACACAAACACTCGCGAGCATCACCTGCGCGGGCATCACCTTTGCTCGAGTCGCCGGCGCTGCGAGTGCGGATCCCGTGGCCGCTGCGGCACAAGCGGAGGCTGCTGCAGCGCGACCAGCACCCGCGCCA
>JBIKMD010000726.1:0-3662 GCA_044359465.1 Myxococcota bacterium | reverse complement strand
TTCGCGAAGACGCCATGCGGCATGGGATTTTGCTGGCGTTGCGTCGCCACGCCATTCGTCGTGAGTTCAAGCGCGTGCTCTCGGTGCTCGGCGAACGCAAACGCTGTGATACCTGCGCAAGCGACGTCTTTACAGTGCCGCTCTATCGCGTCCGGGGCATCGACGCCTTGCGCGCGCTCGTGTGTCCTACCTGCGCGACGACACTCGCCAGCTACTTCATGCCGAAGGGTGATGATGTGCAGGCGGTGCTCAACGTGGCGTTTATCGACTTTGAGCTGATCCACGAATGGTCGTTCCAGCTCGGAAAAACCAGCATCGCTACGCAGCTGACGCAACATGAGCTCGAAGCTTTGAACGTTGGCGACATGCGCAAGCGGTTCTTTGGTGACGTGCTCAAACGCCATGCGATCGAAGTGACGTTGCCGCAGCTCATTCTCGAGCAAGACGGCGCCAAGCTTTCAGACCGTCGCTCGATTGAAGCGCTACCTTCGCGCAGCTTTGTGGTGCGCTTCGGGCCGGGCGCCGCTGTGTCTGAGGGCGACGCTGTGGAGTTGCTCAAACACCGCATTCGTACGCGCTTTTCTGGTTCCACTTCCTGACGATTGCTTCAGAATTTAGTGATTGATCTTCCCGCTCAAAGCGCGCAAGCACGCATTTAGTCATGAGATGTGTTCCACTCGCTTGTCTGGTGTTGTTTGCGTGTTCGGAAGAACGCCTGCGGAGCGTTCCCCCTGAGCCCATTGAAACGAACGTACGGCGCGAGGCGTCTCGCGAGGTGTGTTTCAAGACGCCCAAAGCGGCGGGTATCAAGAAGCTCGATGCGCTGTTTTTGATCGACACCACCGGTTCTATGACGGCGGCGATCGCAAACCTGCAAGACAACGTGCGCTCGATTCTTGAACAGCTCAAGTTGCAGGTAGCCGATGTGCGCTTTGCGGTGGCGCGTTTTGATGACTACCGCGCAGTGTGCGCGCTTGCGTCTCAGTCGGCGGACCCGCCGGACACCACTTACACCTTGCTCACGCCACTCACGGGTGACGGTGATGTGTTGCAGGCCGCCGTAGCCGGGCTCGTGAAGGCAGATGGCACACCAGCAGGGGCAGGCGCTGATGGCCTCGCGTGCGGCTATGAAGCGCTTTATCAGGCGGCGACCGGCCTCGGTTTGGATGTGAACAAAAATGGTGTTTATGACGGCGACGACGCGCTCAATGACATCGTGCCCGCGCCTGCGGGCTGGCGTGCTGATGCCAAAAAGGTGATCGTCATGATCACCGACGCGAGTTTTGCCGAGATCGACCAGGAACGCACTGGCCGCGGTACCGAATGGCGTGACGCTGTCGCGCAGATCCAGAGCGAGCTGCGTGCGGGCGGCGCGGTCACCAAAGCGGAAGCGCTCGCGGCCTTGAATACGGCGCAAATAAAAATCGTCGGTATATCGGTGGGCACTGCGCGCAGTGCCTCATTTAGTGATTTGCGCTCCGCAGCCGAAGCCACGGGAACCTTTCCGTTTACGGGATTCGCGCCAGGTGGCGACGGCGACTACACGAACATCGGTGCCATTGCGCCTGGTGGCCCGCTGGTGTTTCGAACGGACGAAGCTGGCAATCCGTACACCTCGGTGAGCGTTTCTATGGCGAAGACCATGGTCGACAGCTTGGCGGATATCGTGAATGCGACGCGCGTGAGTCTGACGCTGGATGTGGTGGGTGAGAGCAAGCGTGTGGAGGAGCAGGTGGTGCTCACGATCGATGCGCCGCTGGCCGAAGGTGTGCCGCCAGAGACTGATGTTTGTTTCACGGTGCGTGCAGAGTGGCCTAGTGAGCGCAAGGCGCCGCTGCCGACCGTGAATGCGAAGGTTGAAACGAATGGCGACGCGTTTGCAGAGCAAGTGGTGCCGCTGGAGTAGACCGACGCCGGTTGAGCAAGGAAATGGCTCAGAGAATAGGTGTCCGTTTGGTGCGTAGCGCGAGCAGCGCCGCAAGGAGCCAGAGGCCCGCCTCGGCTGGGTTTGCTGCAGCGCAGCCTTTGGAGCTGCCTGTGTTTCCGCTGCTGCCACTGGCCGGCGTTTGACCTAAGGTGGCGTTGGTTGCGCCAAAACGTGCCGCAAGGTCCTCGGGTGCCACAATCGCGGGGCTCGGGGCTTTGGCAGGCGTTGGCGTCGGCTCTGCCTTTGGGGTTTGTGGTGGGTAAGATGCCCGGAGGGTTTCAACGTCAAAGGGGGCAAGTGCGCGCTTGCTATCATCGCCAGGCGCCAGGGTGGGGAACATGATGCTGTCCGGCTCCTCTGGTGAATGGCCAATGCCAATGAAGTGGCCTGCTTCATGGATCATGATCGCACGGGCATCGTAGCAGTTCTTTGGCAGCGCCTCCTCAAAGCTCAGGCAAGGGCCAGTGCCATTTACAATGATGTCTGCATCCGTAATCTCGCCCGATGACTTCTTGAATGTGTAGGTGGTCACGGCGAGCGCGTCGCCGTCTGAGACCCAATCTTCGGTCACCACGCTGATGCGATGAATCGCACCGTCGTTTTCGAGCTTTGCGTTTTTGCTCTTGGCCACCTTCATGCTCGGCGCGGTGTCACTCTCTGCGGACCACAGCTCGAACGCGCTGCGCGTTTGCTCCATGAGGGTTTGCTGGTCGATGTCGGCAGAGGCATCACCTATCTCTACATCGAGTTTGGTGCTGAGCGGCCAAGCAATGCCGCTCGTTGCGGCCGCCTGCGCGAGGGCTGGCAAAAGAACCACGGAAGCAAGTGTGAGTGAGCGGAGCATGCGCTGCAAAGGTTCACGACTTGTGCCACTTGCTGAGTCACGGTTTCTTCAATGCTTTCGCGGGCAGTGAAGGCCCACAAACGGGGTGGTCACCACCCTCTGGGTGCGGTCATCATCATCTTGGGAGAGTGGTCTTGCGCGCAAAGGCGTTCAGCAAAGACCAAGGGAGGCGGAGCGGGGCGGGAAGGCTGGAGAAACGCTAAGCGTGGACCGCTTATTTGTGCGCTTTGTCGTCATGTTTTTTATCGTCTTTGTCGTGCTTGCCGTCTTTGTCGTGTTTTTCGTCTTTTTTATGATCGCTTGCGTAAGCGACCACGGTGGACATGCCAAACGCCGAACCAATAACCAAAGCCATCATGTATTTCTTCATAAGTTTCTCCAGTGTTGAGTTGTAAACTAGCGCTGACAACAACCATGTCGAAAGCGCGTCGCTGATCGTTCAGTCGCGTGGTCGTTCTCTTGGAGGTGCGTCGCTTGCGGGAACGGCGTTCATCTCTTCGCTCGGACGCCGTGCGGCCACAGAAAAAGCGTTTGCGAGCCGCATCCGGTCTTGCAGCTCGGCATTGAGTTTTCTGAAGTAGCTTTCTTCTGCGAGGCTCGGACGTTGAAACATGACTCACTCCCAAAACGCAGGCGATGCGCCCTGCATTTCCATGGGGTTGCAATGGATGTTCCAACTTGGGGTCCCTCGAATTTGCACAGGAAATGGAAGCACCAAGCGAGGGATTGGTCGCAACCACCCGGGTGTGTTCGTTCGTTTGCGGGTTTTGCACCCGCCGGCTACGCTTTTGAATGTGGTAGACGAACGTACGATCGAAGATTTTCGTAAGCTCATCTCCGTTACAAAAACGATCAACAGCAGCCTAGACATAGAAGAACAGCTTCCACTCA
>JBIKMD010000723.1:0-3679 GCA_044359465.1 Myxococcota bacterium | reverse complement strand
CGCGGGGGCGATCATGCCCACCTGTTTGGCATTGGCAGGAATGAAGATGGCATCGAAGTCCGTGATGGGCGGAAGCGTTTTAGACACGTTCTCGACCGCACGCGAGCGCTTCACACCCGTGAGGCCCTCATCGTTAATCTGGCGAAGCGCTGCATAATAATCGGAGCGCGCCTCTTTGTAATAACGACCCACCAGCTTCTGCACTGGCGTCATGAAGGTGGTTTGATCGTAGGCGAAGGTTTCTGCCGCACGCACCTCGCCGTTTTTGTTTTCCACTTCATCCCAGAACAGATCCGCGAGCTCCGCGCCGAGCGGAACGTTCGGATAGAAGATGGCAAAACGCTTGAACCCCAGCACGTCAAATGCCAGCTTCACAATGGCTTGTGCTTGCTGCTTGGGCGTTAGGCAGAGACGAAAGATGTTCGCGCCAATCTGCGGGATGCCGTCGCGCCTCGAGAGGTTAATCATAGGAACGCCGTAAGACTCGGCGCGCACAGCAGCAGCGAGCGACTCCTCGGCAAAGAGCGGCCCAATGATCGCCATCACGTGCTGCTCGCCGGCCAGCTCATCAACCGCGCGCTGCGCCTTGTCCGCATCGCCCTCTGAATCGCGCACGATGAGCTCGATGCCGGTGCCACTGGTATCGCCTTCGATACCAAGCGCTAGCTTGATTGCCGTGAGCGCACTTTGCCCAAATTGTTTTTTGTCGCCGGTGAGCGGCAAGAGCACGCCAATGGCTTTGACCTTGACGGTCTCCATCTCCGTGAGGCGCTTCAGCAAAGCTTGCCCAGCATCTGCGTACTTGCCGCCGACTTTGCTCGCCTCAGATTTGGCGCGTTCGAGCTCTCCCACGTGCATGGCGATCTTGGCCGATTTGAGCCGCAACGCATCGATGGCGAACTGCAAGGCGCCCGGACTTGCGAGCAATCGCTGTAAGTCTGCGTCACTCAGCTCGTGATCCACGGCCTCCAAGACGCGCGCTTCGAGTTTGGCACGCTCAGCGCCGTCCGTGGTGCCTTCCAGCTTGATCGCGAGCGCTTCGAGCAGCCCACCACCATCGCCTACTTTTTCTGATGCTTTTGCCAGATCCTCAGCCGCCGCGGTGCGTTCATCTCCGCTCGTTTCACGCACAACCGATTTGAGCGTTTCGGCTGCGTCGCGGTAATCGCCCGCATTGAGCGCCGCTGTGGCAAAACCGCGGCGCGATGGCTTGGCGTACGATGACGTTGGCGCCTTCATCAGCACCTCGCCGAAGTACTTCTTTGCGGTTGGATAGTCCTTCTCTTTGAGCGCTGCCTCACCACGTTCGTAGTGCGCTTGCGCTACCGAAGGCGTGATCACGTCCTTGGCCGGTTGCTCCTGACCGTCAACGACGACCGTGCCTGGTTGCGACGCAGGAGCACAGTCAGCACACGCGACCACAACAGCAAAAAGGACACCCAAGTGCATCGCGCTCCGGCTCAGTAAACGAACAGCAGGGCTAAAATTCATTCTTCGTCCTTCGATTGCGGTCCCGTATCTTCAGGTCTCTCGCTAGATGGCACTCTGTAACGCTCACTCATCCACCCACCGAGATCGATCAACTTACAACGCGCCGAGCAAAACGGCATGAGCTTCTTACGCTCTGCGTCATCAGCAAATACCAAAGCTTTATTGCATATCGGACACGCGCTGCTCATGCAAACAACCCTCGCGCTTCCATTTATCAGGAAGGACTCAAGGAGCAACGGCCAGATTTGACCCTTAGTGGAACGAGCACTATGCCGAGCACTGACCCTGGAGGTTCCATGTTACCCGACGCTTTTTGGGCGTTCGCGGAGCGCTACATTTCGCTCGACACGTCGCAGGCGCAAGGCAACGCCGGCATCGAACCCCTCTTGACCGAGCTGCACGGTGCGCTCGGTCTCGCGCCACGCTTTACGGCGCAGCGCGGAACGCACCTCGGAAAACCGCAGCTCAACCTGCTCGCCTCATGGGGGCCTGCGGTGGACGGCGGGTTACTGCTCGTGACCCATTCAGACACCGTGCCGCCAGGTCCGTTGGAGCGTTGGACCAAAGGCCCGCCGCACCAGCTCACGCGTGATGGCGACAAAGTCATTGGCCTGGGCGTCGCAGATGTGAAGCTCGACTACCTATGCAAAGCGTTTGCACTCCAGCGCGTGAACCGCGCGGCGCTAAAAAAACCTGTGCATTTGCTCGCAACACATTCTGAAGAAGTGGGCCTCGTTGGGGCCAAAGCCTTTGCAGATGCGGGCCTCTGCAAGCCGGACTGGGCACTTTGCGGAGAGCCATCTGAGCTCATTCCGTGCCACGCGCACAAAGGCTACGCGGTGGCAAAAGTCACGGTGAAGGCAGCAAACGCTACGCCGATCGTTGCCACACACCGCATCGAGATCACCGGAAAAGCAGCGCACTCGTCCACGCCGCATCTGGGCGTGAATGCGCTTGATCGTTTGGCCGCATGGCTTGCAACCCAACCAGAGCTCGAAGTGACCTGGGTGCGCGGTGGTAGTAGCGCCAACACAGTACCTGCGAGCGCCCATGCTTACGTCCGCACGAACGGGGAGCTTCCGCAGCCGGTCGAGAGCAATGTATCAGTTTTATTACATGAAGAACGCGGCGTGAACTTGCGGCCCGCCTTCGATGCGCTGCAGCAGCTCTGGAGCGAGTGGCAAGCGCTTGCACATGCGTTCACGCCTACACGCGACGACGATTTCTCGCCTGCTGAAGTGGTCTGCAATTTTGGAGTGCTGAGCAGCGACGCAGACGCGGTGACCGCCTCTTTTGATGCCCGGCTGCTTCCCGGCCACGATCCCATGGCGCTGCATGAGCAGTTTGCCAACAAAGCGCGTGCCTTGAACGCAAGCGTGGTCATTGAGCGCGCCGCACCGGGCATGAAAAACGCCGCGGACTCTGTGCTGCTGACAGCCCTAGATGCCGTCGTCAGCAAACGCGGCCTAGCAGGCAAGCCGAAAGCCAAAGCCACCTCAACAGAAGCCGGCGTCTTCTTCCGCAAAGGCATCGACGCCGCCGTGTTTGGCCCAGGCGTGAGCATTCAAAATGCGCATACGCCCAACGAGTGGAATCGCGTTCGCGATCTCGAGCTCGCTATCGACATTTATGAGGACCTCATCGTGAGGTTGTGTGCTTAATGTTTATCATTCGTGATGCGAGACGCAGCGATCTCAAAGGCCTCAGCCGCCTTGCTGCCATGCTCAATACAGTCAACCTGCCAAACGAGAAGGGTGCGCTCAAAGAGACACTCGACGTCGCCGCGCGATCCTTCGCCGGCAGCATCGAAAACCCACTCGAGCGGCAATACTTGTTCGTCGCCGAAGACAGCGAAACCGGAGAGATCGTCGGCACCTCGATGATCATCGCGCAGCACGGAACGCGTGAATCTCCGCACGTGTATTTCGAGGTCATCGAGGACCAACGCTACAGCTCCACGCTCGACCGCCATTTTCGGCATTTGATCTTGCGCCTTGGTCGCGATTTCGAAGGCATGACGGAGCTCGGTGGCTTGATCTTGGATCCCAACTTCCGCTTGAGCTCGAGCTCGCGCTCCTCGCGCCTTGGCAAACAGCTCAGCTACGTGCGCCTGTTGTTCATCGCCATCCACCGGCGCATGTTCAAAAAGCGCTTGCTCGCAGAGCTGCTGCCCCCGCTGCTGCCAGAC
>JBIKMD010000722.1:0-3680 GCA_044359465.1 Myxococcota bacterium | reverse complement strand
GAGCTTTGGCTCGACGATGATCGCGCCAAAGCACACCATTGAATACAACCCAGGCACTGGGCCATCGGACTCGATATCAACCATGACGTAGCTCATTGGGCAAACATACCGATCGGGCGCGCGCATGAACAGGACACGAAGCCGGACATCAGCCTCCTCGGGCAGCGGCTAGTTCAACAAAGTCACTGGGCGTAATCGTAAGATTGTCGAACTCCGGCTTTCTCTCCTTGCCTCGATCGTCGTGCGTGCGAACCTCGAGTTGGCTTCTGGCGCCGCTGAGACGTTGAACCGCGCTTGGCGTTTCATATTGATGTCCAACTCGCTCTGGAAACAGTGAATCGAGCAAGGCGCACTGCAGGTCGCGTCATGGCATCGTTCGAACTCGGCGAGCCTTGTCCAACTTGCGATGAATCAACGACACGAGCGTCAAGATGTCGAGCGCATCTTGCTCGGGCATAGGCCACTCAGTTTTCGGATTGTGAGCCGTCGGATTTCTAATTGTGCCGAAAAGGCCAATGAGCAGGTTCGCAAACCCCTTCTGGCGCAGTGCGCCGAGCGCTTCCCGGTTCGCCTTGGTTGGTCACCACCACAGGCGTACGTGAGGCTCCAGCTCGGCGAACGTGCTCCCCTGTTGTCGCGTGAAGTTGTTTTGTCGTGATGCGAATGGCCATGGCGGTGACACTCTCGATAACAAGCGTCAACGAATTTCCGCGTCCCCACGCGCGTCAGACCCCGCCACGCGCGATCGATTTCGGTGCCCCTCGAAACAGCTCGGCAACGCGCGGTGGAACGAGAGCCGCAGCCTCCCGCGGGAACTTACCCAACTCCGACGAAGATGGCACGTACCAAGCTCAACCACCCATCGACCGATGAAGACAACAACCCCGACCCGTATCCGATGGGCTACGACGTGAGCTTGGAAACCGACTCGACGACCGGCACGCTTGATTAGCGTTACGGCGCGCTCGTGACATAGGCCTGCATTCTCTCTTTTTGCTCGGGGCTGAGCGGAGCGCGAGACAGTGGCATGTCGTCGCGCTCAATCACGTCGAGCAAGCGCTTCAGTGCATCGGCGCGCAGCGTTGCGTCATCGACCAGCGGATGCGCCGACTGTGCAGCGCCATGACATTCATTACAATGCTCCGTGAGAATGTCCTGCACATCAGCAAAACCAACTGGCGCAGTCGCGGCGACGTTCAGGCTCATTTGCGTGCGCAAAATTTCTTCGCTGTCACTGTAGCGAATTTCAACGCTCAGAGTGTGCACGCCAGGGCTCAGGCGATAGGGCGACAACACCACCCGATCAGGATCCCGGCCAACTCGTAGCGTGACGTCGCCGGCGCGTGCTTCAATCGCCATGATGGCTTTCGGACTTGGCGCGATGACATTGAGCGAGGTGATCGTCGTTAGCTCGCTCTCTGCGTTCCACTCGGCGAGCGAGACGCGCTCACTCGCAGAGACTGTGAGCACGCCGTCTGCCGTGAACGCCAGCACCGAGAAGCCGCTGGCGCCAATGATGCGATCGACTGACATGGGCAACACTTGTGGTGTGAAGCTGTCTTGGCGGACCATCACGAGCTCGGCATCGGTGAGGAGCCAGAGCCGTCCGGAAACTGCATGAGCGCTGCGCGCCGCACTTGGCAAGCGACGCTCGGTCCCCGCAGGAAGATCGAGCAAGCGATCGCCGAGCGCCACCAGCGCGTGCCCAGCACGGATCGATGCAAGCGCAGTGACTGCCGAGCTGAACGCGTAGCGCGCCCGCTGCGCCCGGTCGCCAAGTAAGCTGATACGCATCAGCGCTGAGCCACGAGCAAGCCAAAGCGCGCTGCCATCGGCGTCTGCTGCCGCGATGAACGGCGCACCTGCAGCGAGCTCATGGGTGACTCTCACGAGCGAGCGTTCGCTATAGAAATAGGCCGCCTGTGCGCTGACGAGCCAAGTGCCTGCGCCTGTGCGAACGAACGCGAGCACCGCCTGTTCTTGCAGCTGGATTGCCAGCGGGCTGACCTCCCAGCTTTGTCCTGCGCGCAGGTGGAGGCCTTGATCGGTCGCCGCGAGCAACACGCCATCGATCTCACCAAGGGCGAGCAACTCGCCTGGTGGCGCTGCGAAGCTCAGCGCTACAGGCGCAATGATCGTGATCTTACCCGCGCTCGCCACAGCAATGCTGCCGTCGCTGAGCGCTAAGGCGTGCGTAGCAGGTGCCCCGTGGATGAGCTCGCTCGTCGCCTCCACCTGGGGATCGTAGCTGATCAATTCACTGGTGCGCAAAGCATCGCCCAGCGTGCAACCACCAAGCAAGGCGCAGATGACGAGCGGGCGCATCACACGAGCATCCCAGCAATATGCGGCACACGTAGATCGGCGGCGTCCGCGGCCATGTTGGCCTCGATGAAGAGCGTTTGCAGAATATGCTCGGGCCGCACGATGACGATGTCGTTCGCCGTCGTGCCGTCGCTCACTGCTGCGCCTGTTGCTAGTCGCATGGGAAGCGGCGCCATGCCGACGTCGCTCGTTGCACCAAAAACGCGGCCGCGTCCAAGTGGCCCTCCAACGATGAGCGCCGCGTTCGCGAGCGAGTGGTCGCGTCCACCAGCGACGCCAGGCAGCGAGCCGCGGCCGAACTCGCTGAAGCAAAGGATGGTGGTGTAATCGAGCCAGTTCCCGCCGGCTACATGGGGCGTCGCTTCGAGATCGCTGCACAGCCCAGCGACGATCTCGAAGCCTTGCTGCTGACGCGGACCTTGATCTTTTTGCTGGGCGTTTTGACTATGGGTGTCCAGCCCGCTGGCGAGGCCGAGCCCGACCACGCGCGATAGTCCAGAGGTGACCGCGCGTGCGGCGAGCGCAGCGCTTTGGGCCGCTGGGTGGCTGGCCACCGATGGGTAGTGTGGCAGCCGCGCGCTGTAGTCGAGCGTGCTCGCGAGATCGCGGCTCAACGTGGAGACGCTCTTTGCGCGCACCTGTTCGGCGACTTGCAAGAACAAGGATCGTCCCACGTGATCGCATTGCGCTTGTTCCTGCAAAAAGAGCTCGATGCGATCCTCGGTCGCGCTTGCTAAACGCGGCGCCCGCTTTGTCACCGCGTCGCTCACTTCGCTAGCGACGGCGATGGTGGTGGCGCTCGCGTAGCTCGGCGCACCGCGGTTGTAGCTCTCCATCCCAATGCTCAGGTTGGGGATGGGTTCCGCCTGACCCAAGTGCGCTGCCAGCTGAACGTCGAGCGAGGTGCCACGCGCGCTTCCTCCTGCGGGTTGCTTGCCAGTGAGGAAGCGGCGGTAGCCCGCATCATGCGCCAAGGTCTCCATGCTCATGCCGCGCACGATGCTCATGCGGCTCGCGAAGTTGGTGAGTGTACCCATGAACGGGCCTAGGTATAAATTTCCATACATGGCTGGTGCGTACGGTCCACCAGCGAGGCCTACGTAACCCGGATCGATCGCGGTCTCGTGCACACGGCCCGGATGAAAGATCGTAGGATCACGCGGATCGAGCGAGAGCAAACTATCCCAGCCGCCTTCGAAGTAGCAGAAGATGTAGTAGCGAGGCGGTGCAGGACCAGCCCAGGTTCTGCGAGGGCCTGCCGCGAGCAAGGCGGCGGCAAGTCCGCTCGCCCCACTCAAGAACCGTCGTCGATTGAATCGATGCCCGTCCACCACAGACTCCTCAATAAGAATAAA
>JBIKMD010000721.1:0-3681 GCA_044359465.1 Myxococcota bacterium | reverse complement strand
ACGCTCCGTTCGGACCAGGAGACCGCGCCACCAACGACGTACACGTTTCCCAGCCGCTTCGATGAGACCCAGAGCTCGGTCGCGTACGGCGGCCAGGTATTTCGTCATTTACTGATCGAAGAAACCAAGGTCTTCATCGACGCTCTCAACACGAGAGCGATGACCGAGCAACTGAATGCCGCGGATATCAAAGCCGACCTCCTCTTCTTCTATGAGTTCGACGCCGCCACCTCGGCCATGGTTCCAATCACCAAAACGACCACCCCAGCGCTGCTGCAGCTCACCCACGCGGATGTGCAAGCAAGCGGCGCGAAACTGTCTGACAAGATCGCGGGCAAAGACCTGCCGGGCCCGCACAAAGACTTCGCCACCGCGTTCGTAGGCTTTGGCGCTGCTTCCCCTGACGCGCTCGTGCGGAGCTGGTTCGATGCGCTCAGCGCGCAAGTGCAAGCGCGATCGACTGCAGTGGCGCTCCCTGTTGGACCAGACGGCGCTGCCATCAACAAGGTGTTCGTCAGCGAGGCCGGCCTAGACTACAAAGAGCTCATTCAAAAATTCCTGCTCGCCTCGGTGGCGTTCTCACAAGGCGTAGACGACTATCTCGATAGCGATCTCGCCGAAAAAGGCCTGAACGCCTCGCAAGAGCGTGACGGTACGAATCCCTACACCGTGCTCGAGCATCAGTGGGACGAAGGCTTCGGCTACTTCGGCGCGTCGCGCGACTACAACGACCTGCTGGACGAGACGGTCAACGCGGGCACGCTCAAAGACACAAACGGTGACGGCAAGATTGATCTCAAATCAGAGTACACCGCGGGTCATGCCCAGAACGCGAGCAAGCGCGACTACGCTAGCGACGCCTCGGCGAAGACCGACTTCAGCAAACAAGCATTCGACGCGTTCCTCACGGGCCGCTGGATCATCAGCCAAGCAGAAGGCGCTTTGTCGCCGGAAGACAAAACCGCGCTCCTCGCGCAGCGTGATCTCATCGTGCTCGCGTGGGAAGGCGCCATTGCCGCAACCGTAGTTCACTACGTCAACGAAGTGCTCGCGGACATGGGCAAGTTTGGCACCTCTGAGTACAAGTTCGTTGACCACGCCAAACACTGGGGCGAGCTCAAAGGCTTTGCGCTCAGCTTTCAATTCAACCCACGCTCGAAGGTGACGGACGCAGCGTTCGCTGCCCTCCACACGAAGCTTGGCAACGCGCCAGTGCTTCCGAACGCAGACCAGGGCGCCATCGCCGCGTACAAGACTGCGCTGCGTGAAGTGAAGGCAAGCCTTGGCGAAGCGTTCGACTTTGCAGATGTGAACCTGGGCGATGACAACGGCGTGGGCGGTTTCTGAGTCATGAGACTACGTGTCGTTTCGATTGCCCTACTTCTGTTGTTGCACTGTCAGACAAAACCGACGCCCACGCCAAGCGATAGTTTCGACCGCGCAGCCTTGTTGCGATCGGTGAGCGAGGGTGTGATTGAACCCGCGCTGGCAGAGGCGGCGGCGCAGGCGCAAACGCTCGCGGCCGCAGTCTCGCGCGACGAAGCCCGCGCCGCATGGCGCACGACAATGGAAGCGTGGCAGCGCGTCGAGCTCATGCAAGTAGGCCCTGCGGCAGTCGTGGGCACCAGTGCTGGCGCCCAAGGCCTGCGCGATACGATCTACGCGTGGCCCGTGGTGAATGATTGCCTGGTCGATCAAGAGACGCTGCGAAAAGGCTATGAAGCGAGCGACTTCTTTAGCAAAGCACTGCCGGCCGCAACGGGTCTCGGCGCCATTGAGTATTTGCTCTTTCGCCCGGATACCGACAATGCCTGCGCCTCGTTCGTTGGCATCGGTGCGCAGTGGGACGCACTCTCAGAAGACGACATCAACACGCGCAGGCTAGCCTACGCACGGACGCTCGCCGCGCGCGTCGCTACGCAGACACAAACCATGAAGGACGCCTGGGCTGCGCACGCGCCGACGTTCCTCGCGTCAGGGCAAACAGGTGTTGACGAGATCTTCGCTGCGCTCTTCTACTTGGACTTCAAAGTAAAAGACCGCAAAGTGGCCGTGCCCTCTGGTCTCAGCTCGGTATGTTCAAAGGCCAGCTGCCCCGAGCTCGCGGAGAGTAGGTGGTCACTCGCTACGCGTGCCAACTTGCGCGCCAATCTGGATGCCTTTGCTTTGGTCCTCACTGGCGCTGACGGCGTAGGCTTTGACGACTTTTTGCGCGCACGTGATCAGGCCGTCCTTGCAAACACTTTGATTGAAAAGGTCGACGCCGCGCGCGCCGCACTCAGTGCACTCCCGGGTGGATCCAGCGCGCCGCTCACCGAAGATGTGACGGCCGCGCATGCAGTGCATGCTGCCATCAAAGACCTGACTGACATCCTCAAAACCCAGCTCATCACCGTACTCAATCTGCGCGTGCCGCAAGAGGGCGCCGGTGACAACGACTAAAAGCGAGGACTCGCCGCTGCTCACACGTGACGTCGCGTCGCTTGCAGTGTTCCGGATTGGTTTTGGCCTCATGATGGCCATTGGCGCGCTGCGTTTCATGGCCGAAGGCTGGATTGATCCGTTCTTCGTCGAGCCGAGCTTCTTCTTCAAGTACACCGGTTTCTCGTGGGTCACTCCGCTCTCGCGCACTGGAATGTACGCCGTCTATTGCGGCATTGCGCTCAGCGCTACATTCATCGCGCTCGGGCTCTTTTATCGCGGGGCGCTGTCAGTTTTTACGCTGCTTTTTGCCTACGTGCAGCTCTGCGATGTCACCAACTATCTCAATCACTACTACTTGGTGGTGCTGGTTGGTTTTCTGCTCTTCTTCATCCCGGCGCACCATGCGTTCTCGCTCGATGCGCTACGCAAACCACGCTCACCCACCGCACCCGCGCTAGCCCTCTTCGCGCTGCGCTTTCAGTTCGCACTCGTCTACTTTTATGCAGGCCTAGCCAAAGTGAACGCCGAGTGGCTGCTAGAAGCACAGCCGCTCCGCGTCTGGTTCCTCGCGCGTGATGGGTTGCCACTCATTGGTCCCCTGCTCAGCAAAACCTGGGTCGCCTACCTAGCGAGCTGGGGCGCGTGTTTTTACGATCTCACCATTCCGCTGTGGCTCTCTTGGCGACGCACGCGCAAGCTCGCATTCCTCGCTGTGCTCGGCTTTCACGGAATGACCAGCGTCTTCTTCGACATTGGCTTGTTCCCGTTCATCATGACGCTCGGCGCCACCCTGTTTTTCGATCCGAGCTGGCCGCGCCGCTTTCTGCGTGCCCCAGGGCTGACACTGCATCAACCGCATCGCACCGCGCCTGCGCTGCGCATTGTGTTTGCCGTCTATGCGCTCGTGCAGCTTACGCTCCCGCTGCGGCACTATCTCTACCGCGGAGATGTGCTCTGGGATGAACGTGGCATGCGCTTCTCGTGGAAAGTGATGGTGCGAGAAAAGAGCGGCAGCGTCACGTACGTGGTCACCACAAATGATCGAACGTTTTTGGTGAGCGCCCATGACTATTTGACGTGGCGCCAAGCCAATGAAATGAGCGCGCAGCCAGATTTGATTTTGCAACTCGCACGTCACATTGCCGCAGACCTCAAAACCAAAGGGCTCGCGGTAACGGAAGTGCGCGCCGATGTGGTGGCCTCACTCAACGCCAAGCCCCCAGAGCGATTGATTGATCCAGCCGCAAACCTTCTCCT
>JBIKMD010000720.1:0-3682 GCA_044359465.1 Myxococcota bacterium | reverse complement strand
GCTCTTCATTGTTCAAGCACGTCCTGAGACGGTTCAATCGCAAGTCGCTAGGCTCGGCGTGACACAATTCAAGCTCCTCGACACGGGCGATGTGGTCGCGCGTGGAAGAAGCGTTGGTGATGGCATTGCGGTTGGTGAGGCCCGCGTGCTCGTGCGGCCTACTGATCCTTTCGAAGCAGGCAATGTTCTCGTGACGGACATGACAGACCCCGATTGGCTCCCGGTCATGCGCAGAGCGTCTGCCATCATCACCAACCATGGAGGCCGCACTTGCCACGCGGCCATTCTGAGCCGCGAGCTAGGCATTCCTGCGATTGTAGGAACCGGTAATGGCTCGACGACGCTGACCGGCACAGTCACGGTCTGCTGCGCCCAAGGCGACGAAGGTCTGGTGTACCGCGGTGCGCTTCGCTTTGAAAAGCACCACTTGGAGGCGAAAGCGGCAAAGAAGACGCGCACAAAAATCATGCTCAACTTGGCGGATCCAGGGAGTGCGTTTCGCTATTGGCGACTTCCAACGGACGGTATTGGCCTGGCTCGCATGGAATTCATCATCGCTAACGACATTGGCGTGCATCCGATGGCCTTGCTCCACCCAGAGCGCGTCAGCGACGTAAACACGCGCAAGAGAATCGAAGCCATGAGGGTCAACGAAACCATGCCGGGTCAATACTTCATCGAGACCTTGGCGCGGGGCGTGGCGACACTCGCTGCAGCGCAGTATCCCAAACCAGTCATCGTTCGCATGAGCGACTTCAAGACGAATGAGTATGCGAATTTGCTAGGAGGAACGGACTTCGAAGCAAAGGAAGAGAATCCCATGCTCGGCTTTCGTGGTGCCTCGCGCTACATTCACGAACGCTATCGCGAAGGGTTCCTGCTCGAGTGCGCCGCGATGACGCTGGCTCGGGAGACGATTGGCGCGAGCAACATCGCCCTCATGATTCCATTCTGCCGCACGTTAGAAGAAGCGGACGCCGTGCTGGCGCTCATGAAAAGCGCGGGGCTCGCGCGCGGCCAAGGTGGGCTCAGGATTTATGTGATGTGCGAGATTCCATCGAACGTGATCCTTGCGGCCCGTTTTGCCGAACGCTTCGACGGTTTCTCGATTGGCAGCAATGATTTGACGCAGCTCACACTTGGTATCGATCGCGACTCAGCGCTACTGGCGCCGAGCTTCAATGAACGCGACGACGCCGTCACCACCTTGATCCGCGAGGTCATAGAGCGTGCCCACGCGGCAGGCGTCACGGTAGGTCTTTGCGGCCAGGCGCCGAGTGATGACCCGACCTTTGCCGATCTTCTCGTGGAGTACGGCATCGATTCGATTTCACTGAGCCCGGATTCGGTCATTGCTGTGCGAGAACGCGTCTACAGCGCAGAGCATCGCGCACCAAAGAAGAAGGGGCATGCGCCTGGCCTGCTCGTCGTCGTTTGAGCTTCCGAACGGAAACACGCGGTGTCGCGATGTTTCCGAGCGGTAACATCGCGCAAAAATGCACAGGCGCTGCTCTTGTGGCCCAACAAGTGCACTAAGCTCAGCCATGAACCAAACGACACAATCCGTTCACACCACTAAGCCAGTCCGTCACCATCTTCACGCGACCATAGACAAGTACATGTCGCCCGCACCGCACACCATTGGGCGAAAGCAGAGCATGGCACGCGCGCATGAGGTGATGCGTGAACACGGGATTCGTCACTTACCAGTGCTCGATGGCGGCAGACTCGTCGGCATTGTGTCCGACCGCGATCTGCATCTCGTGGAGACCTTGAAGGACGTGGATCCCAAGGTGGTCACTGTAGACGAAGCGATGACGGCGGACCCTTACGTCGTGCAGCCACAAGCGAAGCTGGGTGAGACGGTCAGCGAGATGGCGCGAAAAAAATTAGGCTCCGCCGTGGTCGTCGAAAACAACCACGTCGTTGGGATCTTCACTGTCATCGATGCGATGCACGCCTTGGCGTGGGTGCTCGAGCTCGCAGGCGACGACTAAACAGCGCGCTAGCAAACGCAGCTTTCAGCGCACGACAAAAACATCACACGGTGCTTGCTGCACCACACTTTCGCTGACCGACCCAAGCAAACGTTTGAGCGCTGCGTCGGTGCGGGCACCAACGACAATGGTATCAATCCTGTCCAGCATCGCCCGATGCGCTACGTCACCAGCAATGCCGCCCGCGCTGAACTGCACTTCGTGCCGCAGAGCAAAGCTAGTCCCGAGCGTATCAACCTCGAACGAGATCAGCCGTTCGCGCTCTTCCGTCACGGACGGCAGCTCTGGAAACGGCACAAACCCCGACCAATCAACGTACAAGGGGAGCTGCATCACCGCTCGCATCAGCGACAAGGACGCATCGCATTGCTTGCATAAAGCATAGGCTTGTTTGAGCGCGAGACGTGAGCTCTCATCCGTATCCACGGCGCATAGCACACGCGCGGGCGTCGTCATGGACTGCGATTTCTTGGCCACATAGACGCTCACGGGAGATTCCCTCACGATGCGCATGGCCGTGGTTCCGAGAAACTTTTCACTGAGCCCTCCATGCCCTTGGCCACCCACCATGACACCGCCGTAGTCACCGAGCTGACTGAGAATCTCGGTGGCTGGGCGGCCGCGCAGCACTTTGAGTGTGGGTGTGTCGTTGAAGCGCCGCTGCGGGGTCGTCGCCCTTTGCACGTCAGCGCGGAAATACCCCGCCAACGCTGCATCGCTTGGCGGTTCCACACCTACACGCTCGTAGAGACGATCATCGATGACATGGAGCGCATCGATGACCACTTCCGGACCAAAGGGTGCACCGCTGAGCGCCAACGCGAGCGCACGGCGAGCTTGGGGTGAGAAATCGTAAGGAATGAGAACGCGTTTCATGAGGGGCTCCGATCAAAAGGGTCTGATCTTCCCCAGCAAGACGTACGCCATGCATCCACAAACGCGCCTAGTCCGGCTTGCGCTGTCGCGTGCGTAGGGTCTGCTGTCGAACCCGGTGAACGACAATGCTGTCTAGCTTCGCGCCGAGTCCATGCTGCAAGCGCTTCTCCTGCGCGCTGCTCTCGCCGATCCAATCCAGACAATACTGCAGCTCACGAAGCGCTCGGCGAAGCGCGTGAACGGCCGCGATGGCTTCCGAGGAAGGCATGGTCGCGATCTTCTGCCTCAATCGCGCAATACGTCGCTCGGCCTGCTTACGAGTGAATGGCTTCACCGTCGCCACGCGGTCTTTCAAGCGCTCAGCGCGGCGTCCATTGAGCACGCGCTGTACTGCCCCCTGCTCCGCTTCTCGTGCCTGGCGCAGCGTCGCGAGCGCACCGTCTCGCTCACACGCGACGTCCAAGTCACGAAGCTGATTCGTCGCGTGAACGAGCCAACGTAGCTCACGGCTCAGTCTTTGCGCTTCTCTCATGCGCGCATATGCGCGAAGTCGGCGCGCGGCCACCCTCAGGTCATGCACGGTCTGGTGGTCGGCGTGCGTCTTTGCTTCGTTCAACAAGCGGCACAAACGACGACTCAAGCTTGCGAGCGCACGCGCTCGCCGCTGTTTTGCTCGCATACCCTTCTCCCTACCACAGCCGTACCACCCAGTAACCTGAGCCACCGATCCGTTTCGGTTTGGTGACATGTGACTCCTCAAGAGCGAGTAGAAAAGTTTGGTGCAAGAGATGCAATGCTCGGAGTCGCTA
>JBIKMD010000719.1:0-3686 GCA_044359465.1 Myxococcota bacterium | reverse complement strand
CGTATGTTGTTTGCTCGGCTCAGGCGGGCTCGCGGAGAAAGTCGTAGTCGACAAACGCTTGCTTCTGGGGCTCCCGGACGACTTTGATTTTGCCGCCGCCGCCTCCATTCCAGAGGTCTGGGTGACCGCGTTCTTGAACGTGTTCATGGAAGGTCAACTCGCGCAGAACGAGTGCTTGTTGGTACACGCAGCAGCCTCAGGCGTTGGCACAGCCGCTGTGCAACTCGCGCGTCGGCATGGCGCACGTGTGCTCGCGTCGTCACGGTCTGCCGGCAAATTCGAAAAGATCCTCGCGCTAGGTGCGCACCGCGTGATCGATACGAGCAAAGGCTTCGAGCTAGATGAGCCTGTTGACGTCATCCTTGACGTGCTCGGTGGCGGACCGGCCTTGATGCAGAATCTGAACGCGCTTTCCCTGGGCGGAAGGTTAGTGATGATCGCCATGTTGCAAGGTGCGAAGGCGGAGATCGATTTGCGCGTAGTGCTCGCTAAGCGCCTGCGCCTAGTGGGTTCCACGTTGCGGTCTCGGCCCCTAGAGGAAAAAGCTAAAATTCTTTCGCGCTTCAAGACAGAGGTGTGGCCGGGGTTTCTGACTGGCGAGCTCAAACCGGTGATTGACGCCACGTTCCCGATGGCTCGCGTCAATGACGCCGCCGCACGGCTTGCGTCGAATGAAACCGTTGGAAAGGTGATTGTCACGTGGTGAAGGCCGTGATTTTCGATTTGGATGGAACGCTCGTGGACGCCTTTGAAGGGATTCACGACTCGTTGATGCACACCATGCGCGTCTATGGTTTTCCGCTTCATGATTTTCCCACGACGAAACGTATGGTCGGCCATGGGCTCGAAGAGCTGCTCGCTAAAGCGATGAACCCGGAGATCGTCCCCGAGGCGATTCTGACCTATCGTGCCTACTACAAAGACATTGCCGTCTCGAGCGCGACGCCACTGCCAGGCGCAACCGCGCTGCTTCGCGCACTGCATGAGCGCGGCGTCAAGATTGCGCTCGCATCGAACAAGCCGTCGTACTTCTGCAAACAGATTGTCGAGGGAAAAGGGTGGGGCACCTATTTTAATGCGGTGCTCGGTCCTGATCTTGTGGGAGCAACCAAGCCCTCACCGATCATGTTGCTTGCGGCGCTCGACGCGCTTGGTGTGCGTAAAGAAGACGCGCTTTACGTGGGTGACATGACTGTGGATTTGGAAGCTGCGAGGGCTGCTGAGCTGCGTGTTGTGTTGGTGGCAACCGGTAGCATGACGCGCGCTGAGCTCGTTGCTGCGGGCGCAAACGACGTCCGCGATGGCTTGGACTCGCTGCTGGCAGAGCTCACTTAGACGCGCTTGGCATGAGCGTCCAATCGTAGGGTCGATAGTTCACCACAACGCGCGCCGTATTCGCCCGAAGCCAGGAGGCACGCGGCTCCCCCAAGTGGTCGGCAATGAATGCTAGAACCTTCGCTCGATCGCCAAAGTCGGACGCGTAGTACTTGCACAAGCGCGGCAACGAAAGCGTTCGCTGCTGGATGTCGAGCGTCGTCTCGGCGTCAATGTATGCCTGCGTTGCCAGCGTGAGCTGCGCTTCCAGTTCCATGTCATTGTACGAACGGATGGGCGGGCAGCTTTGCGCGCCGCAATTGAGCGCAAAGTGAATGCGGGGATCGAAGTACGTGGGGGCAAACAAGCGGCGCGGATCCTCCGCGCGCATGAGCTTTCGCAATGACAATGGCGGGCGTCTGTTGCCACGAAGTAGACCGTGTTCAATGAGGTCCAAACTATAGGATTGGCCCGCAATGACATAGGCTGAACGGCTCAAAATTCCCAAATGCAGGAGGAGCGAACCACTGACGCCCGAGGCAGCGAAAGCGTGGCGAGACAGCGCATTGTAGATGTTGAGCCAGAACGCATGCCTCTGCGCGTCACTTCGTAATCCCTCTTCGAGTCGGACAGTCGTGAGTGCCATGGCGAGCTTGCGCACTTCGCCGAGGCCTTCGTTCGTTAAGTCCTCACGCGCTGCGTGTAGCAGTTCTCGCGACAGCAAAAGCGGATCGTTGCGCCGATCGCTTGGTTCGTCACCCTCATTGAGAACTCGCAGACGCACGGGCTTCGACTACTTGGTGATGATGCCGAGCGCAGCCGCTTCTTTGATGTGCATGTCGATCAATGTTTGCTTCGGCATTCCGCTGACGATTCGCCCCAAATAGTCGTAGCCATGTTGGATCGATTTGACGACGGACTGGGGATAGGGCGGCGGGGCTAACGAGCCGAGAAGCCGGATCGCGGTACGGTTGATGACGGACGAGGTACACATAACGAAGCCCGCAGTGGTTGCGCGTAGAAGCTCACGCCGTGGCTTGAGCATCTCGCTCAGCATGCGAACGTTGTCTAGCGAGTACGCGGTCGATGCTTCGCTGTGATAAAACACCCCAACGGGATCACCTTGAGCACGGTGGTCAATGGCTTTTTCGAGTTCCTTCACATGGAAGGCGAAGGCTTCATGTGACAGCTGCGGACCAAGCATGACGATGAGCACGCGGCCGCGGTAGCGCATGGCAAGGTTTGGTTGCTGAATCGGCCAGCCAGGAACCCGAATGTAGGGCTCAAGGGTATCCATGGACACTCCAATGCGAACGCGGAAAGAATGCGCACGCGTCTCATGTGCTTGGTGACGCATCTTGAAGCTCCCTACAAGTTTTGCGAGCCGGAATGTTGGTCTCGCTGACGGAGCAGAATCGTCGACTGTCTCGTTCGCGTGTCGAGTACGTCCGTAATTCGAACACCATCGCATGAGGCTCTCTTGCGCGTGTTCGCTGCAACTCTCCCATCTCGTTTTTCGGACTAAGCCGGACTAGGCCCCAGTTGCTTCGAAACCCGCCGCTACGTGGGAGAGATCGCAAAACGGTTTGTTCCTAGACTGGCCGCATCGGCACAAGCGGGCCTGCGTCACGCGCGCCACCGTACGGCCGGTGCCCGCACAAATCTCGAGGTTCCCTTGCACGCTGAGTGGACCGTTGCGAAGCGGTGTCACCGCGAGTTTCCCATCGCGTGAAGCTAGCGGATCGGGTGCAGTCGTCGGGGGCTCGCCGCTCGCTTTGAAGCTTGCGGTCACGTGGGAGCCATCGCAGTACGGTTTGTTCTTCGACTGACCGCAGCGACAGAGTGTTGCGCGAAAGTGGGTCGTATCTCCGTTCACATTGAGCGCCGCGCGCACCGCGTAAGGACCGTTTTCTCGCACGAAGAGGGTGTTCACCGTCGGTGCGGATTCGGGAGCCCCTCCATCGCTGCGTTCATACCGAATTGCACCTGAAGGGCATTTGTGCGCGACTTCAACGAGAGCTTCCGTGGCTATGTTGTCCGGGAAGATCCACTCGCCGGGCGTATTCGCTTTGAACACCGTTGGTGCATCGAGCACGCAATGCCGCGAGTGAACGCACCGGTGCCCCTCGAAGAGCACGGTGAGCGAACGACCACGTGCGATTTCAACAGTGGCCGTGTTGCTGGGGGCTGCTTGGGTTTGCTGTGGCTCAGCGGGTGACATCGCCTGCGGCTGCAGAGGCCCTTGCGCGGCTGGCTCGAGTCTCATCAGCAGCGCTTGTTGTTTGACGAGGGTGTCAATGACGGCCGGCCATGTGGTGTCTTTCTCTCCGTCTACAGAAACGACACGAAGTGCGCGGGCTCGCGCCACGAGC
>JBIKMD010000018.1:0-12711 GCA_044359465.1 Myxococcota bacterium | reverse complement strand
TGACGAGGAGGTGGATTGCCGGGAGCTTCGCCAGGCACCGATCCGCTAAGTCATCAACCGCAGCGCGCACGCTCAGGTCCGCGAGCTCCGTGTCGACGGAGAGCCCGGCGAGGCTAGAGACTGCTTCACGCGCACGTTCGGCATCGCGGCTCACCATCATGACATGCCAGCCGCTCCTTGCAAGCGCCGTTGCAGTCGCCAGGCCGATGCCGCTGCTCGCCCCTGTCACGATGGCGGTTTTCGGCGTGTGGCTCACGTAGTCACCTTGATGCGCCGGTCGTTCACCGAACGGATCTCGACGCCGGGGGCTCGCTTGGGTTCTTCGATCGTTCCAACGGAATCAGTGGGGGAATCAGCCATCTGGCAGGGAGTGTTAGGGCAGAGGCGCTCTCCGAGCAAGCTTGACCCGAGCGCTTGGGTTTGCCCATGCCGAAACTGTCATGGGAGTGAAGGTCTCACCCAAAGAACTTCGCATTTCGCCGTGAAGGAGTAGATCAAACGCTCGCAGCGAACCTGACTCGGGTAGCTGCGCGCTGAAACCCGGTTGCTGCGCAAGACGCGTCACCAGCTTCAATAGGCTGACTCGTAGACACCCATATCTTGTGCGCTACCGCGGACGCGATTGTTGCCCTCGATGTCGAACGGCAGTGCATCGGCTGTGCTGCCATCGCGATCTAGATCGAAGGGGTCAAGCGGGCCAGTCGTACCAGCGTTCACAGACGGAGAGGTTGCCTGCAAACGGAAGTCATTGCTGCCAACAAACTCTGGATTCGCATCGATGTTTCCACCGCCATCAATGCCGGTACTGGTCCAGTTTGCGCTCCCGCCACTACCTTGCAGATTGTTGCGGACGAAGGTCATTTGCAAACTGCCGCACACTTCGCCGTAGGGCGTCGCCGGGCTGCCACCCACTAGATTGTTGTACATGATGCTATTGCGCAGTGTGACCGTCGAGTTGCACGCGAACAAGCTCACCCCGTAGATGTTGTTGTTGGCGAACGTCAGGTGCGAAATGTTTCCGCTCACGGCCTGCGTGTTCATGAGATAGCCACTGGTCGACGTGTTGTCGTGCATCAAGAGATTGCTAATGTTCAGAACTTTAGCGATGGCGCTATAAATCTGAATGACGCCATTGTTGCCGGTGGTGTTGTGATGAACGACCACATCGTTCAAGTTGATTGTGAGCGTCCCTCCGCCCGTGTTGCGAATGGAGAGCACGCCGCCGTCATTCGACACGTGGTCATGCACATTCAGGTTTCGCGCGCCTATCGTTCCGACGGAAGTGTGCGCGAAGATGGCCGCGCCAATGTTGTTGAAGCCACCTCCGGTTGCAGCGCCTGCAACGATCTCAGAACCATCAATCAGCGACCCATAGTTTTGACGTACGACGTGATAGGCGTTGTCAGTGCTCACGCCGAGGACGCCAATGTCGCCACTTAAAATCGTGGGATGCAAATCGAGGTCGCGTTGCTCTTTGCGCGTTTCAGTGCCGCCAAAGCCGCCAAGGAGACTGACGTCCGTCGCGATGTCGAAAGTGAGCAAGCGTCCTGTGGGGCCGCTTGGTGCGATTTGCGGAATGTACGTTCCTTCTGCGACCCACACTTCTCGCGCGCCGGTGAAACCAGTGCCAGCAGCAGCAGCGAGGGCACGCGTGAGCGAGCTAGCGCCGCGGTACGCATTGACCCATGACGTGCCGTTGTCACTTCCCGTTGCGAGTGATCCGTCGACATAGATCACCGCGCGATTGAAGACCGAGAAAGAAGCGCTCTCGACGTAGAGAGAGACGGCATCCCCGTCGTTGCCTCGGCAGCGTAAACGCAGGTCCGGCGTTGAGCCAGCGGGGAGTGGGATCAGCGCCTGCATTGCCCGCGCGCTGCCCGGCGCAACACTGCTCTGGACGAGCGTCGCTGCGCTCCAACTAGAACCGGCGTTGAGACTGTGTTGACACTCAACCGTCACCAGGGCCGCGTCGTCATCCGTGAGTGAGAGCTGAAAAGGCACCACGGCATTGCCAGGGCTAGATGTGCTGATATTGCTCGTCACCAAAGACAACGCGGGAATGTCGTTCACCGGCGTCACGCTCACGGTCACCGTGGCAAGATCGGACCCACCTGCGGAATCAAAGACCTCGTAAGTGAAACTGTCGCTCGGTGAGTCATCACCATTGTGCGTGTAGAGGAAGGTGCCGTCCGTGTTGACGACGACCGTTCCGTGTTGCGGACCCGTGCCGAGTGCAGCAGTGATGCTCTGCCCCTCGGCATCAATCGCGCCGAACAGCAAGCTAGCCTGGCCGCCGGGTGCACTACATTGGGCGCTACCCACTGCAGCGCAGGTACTACCCTCTGCAAGCGTGATTTCGAAATCATTCGCCGAAGGTGCATCGTTTACTTGGCTCAAGATCACTGACACCGTGGCGGACGCCTGAAGAATTCCGTCAGACACCGTATAGCCAAAGCTATCGCTCAGCATTTCGCTGCCGTCGTGACTGTAGACGAAGCTTCCGTCAGGATTCAGCGTTAGCGTGCCGTGTTGTGGACTCAGCGCGATCGAAACGCTCAGCCCTGTACTGTCTGGATCGTTGTCGTTGCTGAGCACATTACCTGAAACGCTAGCGCCCTCTTCTGCAACAGCGTTGTCGTTTTGTGCAGTCGGTGGATCATTGATTGGCTGCACGTTGACACTGACCATCCCTGTGACGCTGTGAGTGCCATCGTTCACCGAGTAAACGAACGCATCGGCGGCGCCCTCACTTCCATCATGCACGTAGGTGAACGCACCGTCGCTGCCGAGCGTGACAAGACCGTGCGTGGCAGTCGTCACCACTTCATAGATCGCGGCGCCTTCGAAAATTTGGTCATTGAGCGCCACGCTTGCTGTGAGGACTGCTCCTTCGTCCACGGAGAAGCTATCGTTGCCAACGAGCGGCGGCTCGGACACCGCGCTCACCTCTAGTGTGACTTCCGCTTCAACTCGCTGCTCCCCTCGCAACGCGGCGAAGCGAAAACTGTCCTGTCCCGCATAATTTGGAGCAGGCGTATAAATCACACGCGCCTCCGCGATCGCAGAGAGCGTTCCATGCGCCGGCGGCCGAACGATTTCAAACGTGACAGACGCAGCCGTAGCGGTTGTGAGGTCAATAGTGAGCGCGGTATCTTCTGGAGTGGTCAGTGTAAGACTTTGCACTACCAGGTCAGGAGTTTTTGTTGGGTCTGGAGGATTCGTCGCCACAGCGCCACAACCAACCAACATCAGACACGCAAGAATTCGCATGATTGCCCGTCCTTTGCTTGGCTAGTGGCCATCATCATCAAAAACGTTCACAGTGAGACGCTGACGTTCGCAGCGCGCTTAGCTCAGGCATAAAACAAGCGCAGCCATGAAGCGGGACACCCAAAACCCAGGCGAGTTGCGCAAGCAAAGTGCGACGCTCCGAGCGTTGACTCCCTCTAAAGCCCGTGGTTTGACGCGCGCGCTGGCCATGAATTCGTGGCACTTGCGCTGTTTAACAATCGCGAACTTTAAGGGAGATACTCGCGTATGATGAAACGTTCTGTTGTTGTTGCTGCCGCCGTTCTCGGTCTCGTTGCCTGCGAAAAGAAACCTGTCTCGATCCAAGTGACGCCAGCGACGGCGAAGATGGACAAGGCCGGCATGACGCAAACGCTCGAGGCCACTGGTCTAGATGCTGAAAACGCCAAGCTCCCACTGACCGCGGCCACCTGGGCGAGCTCGGACGCCAAAGTCGCCACCGTTGACGCCACCGGCAAAGTGACTGCCGTGGGTTCGGGCGCGGCCACCATCTCGGTGACCCAAGAAACCGTCAAAGGTAACGCCTCGGTGACCGTTGAGATCGCCAAGGAAGTCAAAGTCGAACCAGCCGAAGTGAAGATCACCAAGGCCGATGACAAACCAGCTGTCAAAGCCACCGTCGTCAACGAAAAAGGCGCCGCGATTGCTGGCAAGCCAGTGACCTTCACGGTCGCCGACACCACGATCGCCACGGTTGACGCCACCGGCGTTGTGACCGGCCTCAAAGACGGCGCCACCACCTTGACCGCCGTTGCCGGCGCGCTCAAGACCGAAGTCAAAGTCGAAGTGACCGGCATGGCCCCAGTCGTCGAAGAGAAGACGGCCAAGGCTGACAAAAAGGGCGGCAAGAAGAAGAAGTAAGCCTCGCGCTTAGTTCTGACGCATAAAGAGCCAAGAAAACAAAAAGGGCGGTGACGCGTTGAGTCACCGCCCTTTTTTTATGCTCCAACATCCTACATCTTAATGAAAATCGCCCGTGGCGCGTTTTTTACAACTACTGCAAGCGCACCGGTGGGAAGCATAAAACCCGCTCTCCAACGCGCTTAGCACGCGCCAGTATGCAGTTTTTTCAATTGACAGTGCAGGGAAATGTCGCCAATGTGCGCAGCCTTGTCGGACATGTCATAGGCGCGACACCTTGGGCATGCTTACCGATAATGTATATCTAGGGAGCGAAAGAATAATGATGGCAACACGCCCCGGCTACGCAGGTCACCTTACGAGACTCAAGCTGCTTTCGGTTATTGGCCTGTGTGGATTTCTCACGATCTCAACACAAGGTTGTAAAGAAGACGGCCTGCTTGGCGTGTCTCCGGACCTCGTCGTTGAGATTGAGCTCGCCACTAGCGACATGGCCAACCTGGTGGTCGACTTCAGTGACGTGGTGGTGACCAATACCGCTAAACGCAACCTGATTTTGACCAACAAAGGCCGGCGTAGCCTGCAGATTTTGGAAGCCAAATTCGAGGGCGATAAGTCGTTCACGCACTCGCAGCTCCCAGAGACGCTCGGCCAAGGCGAGACGGGCAAAGTCATTGCCGCCTTTGCCCCAACAGAAGTTGGCAAGTTCACGGGCAAATTGCTCTTGACCACCAACGATCCAGAAGCCCAGACACTCACCATCACCTTCAAAGGCACTGGCGCGGACCCGAACGTCCTCGTGTGCACGCCACCGCTCGACGTCGTGGGAGACAACTGCAAACCTGGCGCCCGTGTCCTCGACTTTGGCGCCACCATCGAGAAGTTCACGCGTCGCCGTATTGTGAATCTGACCGCCATTGGCGGCAGCGACGTGCTCGTGACGAGCGCAACCGTCGCCGGCGTCAACGTTCCAAAGTGCAGCAAAGGCGGCGCAGACAAAGTCTTCGTTGCGGACACGATTGAGAATCCAACGCGCGTGGAGTCGCAAGGCGCCCCCTTCGGTCTTGGCATCGCGTTCACCCCGCCCTGCCCCGGCGAGTACTCGGCAGAGCTGATTCTCGAGACGAATGACCCACGCAATCCTAGCCCGCGCGTCACCATTGTGGGCGTTGGCGAGCAAGACTGCGTTGCGTACAGCGAGAGCTATACCTCCAAGATCACCGTCGATAATAAGGTCGATATTCTTTTCGTTATCGACGAATCCGGCTCGATGACGGACACCCAAGAGTCCGTGAAGCTGTACGCGTCGAACTTCGTCAACGAGCTCAACAACCCAACGAATCCAGTCGACTTCCACATTGGCGTTATCTCGACGGATCTCGACGATTCGAATGCCGGCAAGCTCGCCTCGCGTAACTACACGAACGGCGGCTTCTCGGAGAAAATCAGCATCATCACACGCAACTCGCTCGCTGGCGCACCTGCCGCCGACCGCGGGCCTGTGCGCGCGTTCCAGATCCTGATGAACGAGTTCAACACCAACGGCTCTGGTGACGAGTACGGCTTCGCCGCTGTCGCAGCTGCCTTGACCGCGCCGAGCACCAGCTTCAGCTTCACTAGCGGCGCCTTGTTCGGTGGCGGAACCAAAGTGGTTCCGGGTGCGGCCAATGTCTCGACAGCGGTCGACCTCAGCAAGCCAAACGGCTTCCTTCGTCCTGACGCACGTTTCGCGGCCATCATCATCACCGATGCCGACGATTCAACGGGTGAGACGGACCTGCAAACCATTGTCGACTACATTAAAGGCATGAAGGGCCTTGTCGGCAGACCAGGCGTTCCCGCGGGCTTCAAGCAGCGCGTGATCGATAATCCGAGCGATAACTTGCAGGTGTTCGTGATTGGCGAGCCGTCGCTTGGACCCTCACCAGCTTGCGAAATGCCACCAGGCTGGACGCTCGGCGATCCGCCATACAGCAACGAAGCGTCCGGTACGCCGATCTACCACAAGTACGTGACGGCGATGGGTCAGTCCTCGCAGTTCCTTCCGCTCTGCAGCGACTTCGCCAAGACGCTCTCCGGCCTTGGCAAGATCCTTGCGAAGTCTGAGTGCACCTTTGCTGTGCAACAAGGCCAAGTCACGGTGGACGAAGAGCAAGTGCTCTGCATCGACGGCGGTCAGTGCTTCAATCCGGGCGACTACACCTATGACCCGCCTGCGGAAGGGTTCCCCTTTGGCCGCGTGACCATCAAAGACGAGAAGTGCCCGACCACCGAGAGCACAATCACCTTCGACTACACGGCCTGCTTGCGTACGCCAGACACGGACAAAGACACGGTTCCGGACCTTATGGATAACTGTCCGTTCCAGGCGAACGAGGACCAAGCTGACGAAGACAGCGACGGTGTGGGAACCATTTGCGAAGCTGCACCTGGTGGCCCCGGCGGCGGCGACTAAAGATCTGCCCCAGACACGCCATTGGAACCTGCTCTTCCTCGTCCTGCCTCGACGGTCATCATTGTTCGAGATGACTTTGCGATCCTCCTGATACAACGCAACAAAGGTCTTTCGTTCTTTGGCGGCGCATTTGCGTTTCCCGGAGGCCGCGTTGAACCGAGTGATGTCCCCCCTGACGATGCGTCGGCCAGCCGGCCAGTGACCGCTTTGCCGCCATTGCCATGGGACAACCATAAGCTGGCGCCAAGCGACCTAGGTGTGAACGACCTGCAGCGAGTCTACAGCGGCTACCAGTTCGCTGCGCTGCGCGAAGTTGAAGAAGAAGTCGGCGTGCGTCTCGACGTCTCGGCCCTGCGCCCTTGGGCACGCTGGGTCACACCAGCCATTGAGCCCAAACGCTATGACACCTTGTTTTTCCTCGCTCGCTGGCCCGCGGACGCGGCCATTCAAGTTGATGGTAAAGAGACCGTGCTGCACCGCTGGCTCACGCCGTCTGCGGCCCTCGAGGCCAATGGGCGTGGTGACATTTCGCTGCCGCCCCCGACACAAGTGACGCTCGCCGAGCTCGCAGCCATCGGTTCAACCGAGGCGCTTTTTGCGGAGGTGAGCTCGGTGCCAGAGATTGTCCCTTCCCTTGTTTCCAAGGACCAGGCGCTTTGGCTGGTCCTTCCTGGCGACCCTTGGCACGATGCCGTCCCAAGCCGTCCTTGGCCTGCGGGATTGCCCACGCGGGCGAAAATCTCGGATGCTGGAATTCGTTTCGCCTGACCTTGTCTTTGTAGTTTCCGTTTGCTACGCCCCACGCTCGTTTTCGCTAAATCTGAGAGGTAGCCATCATGGCCAAGTGTCAATTGACCGGAAAAGCTCGAGTTGTCGCGCACAAAGTGTCGCACTCGAACATCAAGACCAACATCGTCAAACGCGCCAACGTCCAAAAGCGTCGCGTGTTCGATCCCGTGACCAAGCGTACCGTCACGCTCTCGCTCACGACGCGCGCGCTTCGCACGCTCGATAAGATCGGCCTGTCGGCTTACATCCGTAAGTACGGCGTGGACGATGCGTCAGTGAAAAAAGCGCTCGGCATCTAAGCGTCCGCACCTTCGAACGACTCGGCAACTTCTCTGTTGAGTCACATTTGCATCTGCAGCGTCGCTGTTCATGCGCAGCTCCGTCTTACTGGAGCGTGCCGGGTATGAGCACACGAGCGACGCTAAAGTAGAAGGCCAAACCAGTCACACCGACGAGTGTAGCCACGAACGGCGCAGAACCACTCGCCGGATCGAAGCCCACAGCCTCAGGCACCGCGCGCATGAAAGTGAGGCATTCCAACACTGTAGTTGCGACTAATCGCTCAGCTCCGCGCCTAGGGCTTGCGGCGAGATGTAGAGCGCCTTGGCCGAAAACAGCGCCGAGATACGCTGCACGAATGCACCAACCGCTCGCAAATCGACTGGCGGCGCCGTCGCTAGCCCAAGACTAGATTTTACCTCCGCCGCAAAGCGATCGAGGCGACCAGCGCCTGCTTGCGGAAAGGGCCGAATGTTCACAATGGCGGCCTCTCGCAAACCGGCGCGTTTTTTGGCTTCCGCAATCGCATCGATCAACCCGCCGAGCTTATCGACTAGGCCATTCTCGTGCGCCGCTTTTCCCGACCAAACCCTACCGCGTGCAAGCGCGTGCGCACGGCCCACATCCATGTGCCGAGCCTCCGCCACTTTGCGCAAAAACGCTTGATACAAATGATCGACAAAACCGTGCATGAGCTTGTGCTCATCCTCGCTCAGCGGCCGCATGTAGTCAGACATGTCAGCATGCTCTCCACGTTTGATCACGGTGGTGTTCACGCCCAGCTTCGCGAGCAAGCCCGAGAGGTCCACGTTGATATTGAAGACGCCAATCGAGCCCGTGATGGTCTCCGGCTCGGCGAAGATCACGTCCGCGGGTAGCGCCGCATAGTAGCCGCCAGAGGCCGCCACATCCCCCATTGAGACGATGAGCGGCTTGGTCAGCTTGGCTCGGCGCATCGCTTGCCAAATGAAGTCAGACGCCAGCACGTCGCCCCCCGGCGAATTGATGCGTACGACAATGGCTTCTACGTCTGGGTCTAGCCGCGCCGATTCCAGCGCGCGGACAATCGTCCCCGCACCGGCAATGGGGAACAAATTGAACGGGTCTTCGAAGCTATCACCACCCGCGATAGTGCCATTCAAGTGCACAATCGCAATCGAGGGCGGCTCGTTCCACTCATCGCGGCGAATGGCTGTGGCTCCGGCGTTTACCAAATTGTCATAGCGATTGCGCGGCAGCGGCGCACCGGGGTCCGGATTGTACGAGAGGGCATCAATGAGCCCTTCGGCCTTGGCGTCCGCGGCAGTGAACAAGCCTCTGTCCATGAGCTTTCGGACTTTTTCGGCCGGCAACCTGCGGCCTTGTGCAACAGCGCTGACGATGGCCTCTGACAAGTCATCCATCAGAGCGTTCTGCACCATGACCTGCTGCGAAGTGGGCTGTTCTTTGGTGAACGAGTCCGGCGCATTCTTGAACTCACCGCTTTGATGCGCCGTGACCGATACGCCAATCTTGTCGAGCAGCCCCTTGTAGTTACGAATCTGCACACGCACGCCGTTGAAGTTGAGCCCCGCCTCTGGCTCCATGACGATTTCGTTCGCTGCGGACGCCACGTAGAGATCGCGATCATCAGCCTCGCCCAATTCTGCGACGACCCGTTTTCCTTTGGAGCGCAGGAACAAAATCGCGTCGCGCACCTCATGCAAGGTGGCAAAATTGCAGTCGAAGCCCTGGAAAACGAGCCGGACGCCCGTGATGTCGCTCCGCTCGGCAGCCGCATACAACTCGAGCAAAATCTCACCAAAGGGAGGCCCGGTGAAATTGCCAGTCGCGATGCGCAACAGGTCGATATCAGCACCCGGCCGTAGATCGCCTTTGAGCGCCATCTGCAGGGTCTTCTTGCCGCTGAAATCGAGCCCTTCGCGCGCCTTGGATGTCGCTCGTGCAAAGACGTAGCTGGAATAGAACCCCTGGTCGCGCGACACGCCAAACCCGACGCCTGCGTCGACGTGTTTCTCACGAATGGTCACACCCGCGTAGAACTCGCCTTTAGTGGTGCCGCTGAGCATCACACCAAGCCAAGACACGGGTCTTAAATCTGCCGTAAAACGCGGTGCCGGCCACTGCGAAAGATCCGAGGTCTCGCGAAAACGAAAGTCAGCCCCAATAGTGACAAAGTCGGAACGCAACGGACGAAAGCCAACACCGAGCGCATATGTGCGCGGAATCACGAAACCGCGCGACACGGGGTTCGAAAAGTTTTCGATGGCAACAGTGCCCGAAAACCAACGCGCAGGACGTAGCGCAACACCGAAGTCCCAAGTATCTAGACGCGCGCCGTCGAGCGCGCCAATGCCGTGGAACGGTTTGTACACGAGCGACACGGAGAGTGAGGTCCAAGGCCGAAACCCGAGCGCGACACTGCCCTGCAAAAAACGTTGGTCTCCAGCGTAACGAACGTATTCGAGGCCGCCGCCAAGGGTCAGAAACGACCAGGGAGAAAATGCAGCGAGAAATGCGTCCGTATCACCATCGCGCGGTGGGCCGACGTGCCGATAGCTAAAACCAAACCCTTCGTGAAACGCGAGCGTGCCGGCGTTGGCGCTGAGCGCGTCCTGTCCGTCTAGCGTGGCGTGCGCTTCCAGAGGCGGTTTATGCGCAATGGGAAGCGCCGTTTGACTGACGAGCAACGCGGCAAGAAAGGTCACGCTCATGCGAGAGTGCTACCGCATTTTCAGCGGAGCTCCGCTTTGTCTGAGGCGTCAGCGTGTGATCATGAAGCAGACGCAACGCGCGTCCGCCACCGGAAACAAGCTCATCCCCGTACAAGGAATGTACGCGCTACCCCACTTGGCCCCGACGCAAGCATACGACCAACCCGGGTTCACGCTGCTGGCATGCTGTGCGCAGAAGCTGTTGCAACTCGTAAGAGGAGGGAGAACGAACGGGCCAGTATCCCAGACTTTTTGGTCGTCGCGACTCGCGTCACCCCGTGGCCCCTTTGAACCTTGCGGCCCACGCAACCCGTTCGGTCCGAATGCGCCATTCGCGCCGCCCATGCCACGAACGCCTTGCGGACCGGTGATGCCAACGGCGCCCGCCGCGCCTTCGGCCCCGCGCACACCGCTTGCCCCCCTTGGCCCCTGGATGCCAACGCCGCCCATTGATCCTCGAGGACCTTGCTGCCCTGCGGCACCCGGCGAGCCCTGCGCCATCAACAACACACTTTGAAAACACATGATGATCGTGAACATGACAGCCTCTCAGTCGAAGTTGGTGCAAGCGCAGCGCAGGTAGTTGCCTTCGCCAGGGACAAGAGAACAAAACGTGTATTCACCGTTGCGAGGGCCCGCGACGATCTTGGCACCAACACAGGTGCCAATGCGCCCCCATTGGGCTCCACCGCAAAAGGTGTCGCAACTCACGGTGCCGTTGTTTCCGGCCTTCTCGAAGGTCCAGTTGGTGAGCGTCGAGTCTCGCCCTGGATCCCCTTTGGGACCTGGGTAGCCTTGCGGCCCTGGCGCGCCGGGTCCACCTTGAGCGCCACGCTCGCCTTGCGGGCCAGGCATGCCTCTCGGGCCTTCTGCGCCAGGTGCACCGGTTGGGCCTGTGGCGCCTTTTGGGCCCATCTCACCAGGGGCCCCTGGCGGACCTTGCTCACCCGGGGCGCCCGGCGGACCTATGGCGCCCTCATCACCACGCTCACAAACGCAAGCCGTTGGCTCTGCGGGTAGGGCGACCGGCGCAGCCGCGGGGGTCATTTCTTTTGGGCATTCAAAGAGGACGCGCGGTTCAGGCGCGCCGCAAGCAGGAAACAGAACAACGAAGGGAATGAAATATCGCATGCCCCTTCATGCACTGCTGCGAGGCGCTTAGGCCGATTTCAGATGGGGTGTGTCCGAAAATGGGACACTCGGGCGGATCAGAAGCCGCAGGTTTGACCTTTGTTCGCCGTTTCGAGCCAAGCCATCAGCGGCTTGAAGTACTCGACGAGCGCCGTCGCATCCATGGTCGTTTCGCCGGTGACCGCTTCGAGGGCCTTTGGCCAAGGTTTGGACGCGCCGAGCTCGAGCATGCCACGCAGTTTGTCGCCTGCGGCCGCGTTCCCGTAGATCGAGCAGGTGTGCAGCGGGCCCGTGTGCCCCGCAGCTTTGCAGAGCCCACGGTGGAATTGAAACTGCAGAATGCGCGCGAGGAAGTAGCGCGTGTAAGGCACGTTGGCCGGAACGTGGTACTTCGCGCCTGGGTCGAAGTCCGCTTCGGTACGTTCGACTGGCGGCTTCACGCCCTGGTATTGTTTGCGCAGCTCCCAAAAGCGCGTGTTGTAATTGTCCTTGGTCGTGCGACCGCTGAACACTTCCCAGCGCCAACGATCGAGCACGAGGCCAAAGGGAAGAAACGCAATCTTCTCCAGCGCGCTGCGCATCTGTTGATTGATGAGCGCTTTTTCGTCTTCCTTGGTTTTTTTGATCAAGCCAAGCTTGTCCAAGTAGTCCGGCGTGATCGAGAGCGCGAGCGTATCACCAATGCCTTCATGGAAGCCGTCGTTCGCGCCTTGTTGAAAGAGCACAGGCAGCTTGTGGTAGCGCTGGTAGTAAAAGATATGGCCGAGCTCGTGGTGAATGGTGACGAAGTCTTCTTCGTTCGGCCGAATGCACATCTTGATGCGCACATCGTTGTCATAGGCCACGTCCCAGGCGCTCGCGTGGCACACGACTTCACGATCACGTGGGCGCAAGAACTGTGAACGCGTCCAGAACGTTGGCGGCAAAGGATCGAAGCCGAGCGAGGTGAAGAACCCCTCGGCCTTTTTGGTCATGGTGATGGCATCCCACTTTTGCTTCTCGATGGCCTTGCTCACATCGAGCGAGCTCGCGCCTTTGTAAGGCTCGACGAGATCATAGATGTTGGCCCACTCTTGCGCCCACATATTGCCGAGCAAATGCGCTGGAATGCGGCCGGACTCGGGAACTTCTTTGCCGTACTTGGCGTGCAATTTGGCGCGCACGTAGCAATGC
>JBIKMD010000017.1:0-12718 GCA_044359465.1 Myxococcota bacterium | reverse complement strand
CGTAGCCAGGTAGTTTTAGTCAGCCATTTACGGCTTGCATTTGCCCCAGTAACCGAACGCCACGCCGGCAACCATGCGCATGCAATCGTTGCTGTAGGTTTGGCCGTCACACGCACACACTGGATCGTATTGCTGCGAGCAAAGGGTTGCCGCCGGATTGGTGCAGGTGCCACCCAGATCCATGATTTGGCATTGTGATTCGGCTTTGCTGTCATGATTGGTGCGCGGACCAGCCATGGGGCCGGAGTCACACGACAAACCTTCGGCGCATTGACGACCAAGGAGGCCGCCACAGGCTTCGCCGAATTGCGCTACCGGCGTTCCACATTCACCGTCGTGAGCAAACGCAGCGCCAGCGGCCGAGAGCATACACGCGTTTCCGTAGGTCACGCCGTCACAGCCACATGCGGGTTTGTAGACCTGGATGCACATCTCTGGGCGGCGGCCGCAGACGCCAGCGCGGTCGGCAATGTTGCAATCATTGTCTGTGTCAGCAACGTCCGTGAACAAGCAGTCGAGACCCTCTGCACATTGCAGGTTCGCAATACCGCCGCAGGTCGCGCCTTCTTGCTGGCCAGGGCTCTGGCACTGGTAGACGCCGTAACATGGCCCCGTGATACAGCGCTTGCCAGTATCGACGCAGGTTTGGCCGCGCGCACAGTCCGTATCAACCACACAATCGTTGACCGCTTCTGGCGGCCCGCACGACGCTTCGCAGCGGTTCTCTTGGCAAAGCCATTTGAAGCCCGCGCATTTGACCGTCATTGGAATATTGCCGCAGTCGCTCGCATACTCGCAGTAGTTGTTCGGCACACATTCGCCCGGCACGTCGACTGGCGGATTGCCACCGATGCATTTGTTCGGCTCTTTGCAGGCTTTGGCGCCGCGGGTGCCGCACATTGCGCCGTTGAACTCACAGCGGTTGAAGCAAGGAGACGTGATGCAGTACGTTTGTTCGCACTTCCAACCCTTTTCGCTGCCACACATCGCATTCGTGGTGCAGCCAGAGGTTTTCACTTTGTCTACGCTGAAGCCCCAGCGCGTGACGCTCTTGTCAGTGACGAAGCGGAACTGAATCGAGCGTGCCGTGAGCGACCTGGTCCAGAACGCCTTCGATTTGCCGGAGTAGCGGGCAATGCGCTTGTAGTCTTCGTTGTAGATTTCGACGAAGTCATAACCAGACTCCGTCTCGAGACGGGTGAAGTGCACCCTGAACTGGCGCACGCCGGTCGTACCGCCGTCGAAAGCATCGAACGCAGTGTCTGTGTTGTTGAGGTAGGGGTGAACGGATTCGACTTCGAACGCTTGCTCGACCCAATCGGCGGTGAGACCGGACTCGGCCTCACCCGTGGTGTCGCTCGCGACTTCATCGACGACTTCGACGGTAAATTCTTCACCCGTCGCAAGCTTCCCCTGCTGACAAGCAATCAAAAACAAACACGGCAAAAGCTTTGAATAACGCATGGTCTCGCCTCCAGATATTCTACTTGCCGCGGCGCGTTAGGAAACGCGTTGGGTTCTGTCAAGCGAATCAGGGTGGGGGTGAGACCTAGATCCTACAATGCGAGCTGAGCCTGAGTTTTACAGGGTTTGGTCAATGAGGACGTTGACGCTCGTCTGACCTACTTTGGTTCCAGCAGGGCCTTTGCCCACGAGGTCACCTGGGTTCTTGGTCATCGCATCGCCATCTTTGTCCACGCGCACGGTGAGCTCCACGTCGCCATCAAACGGGCCGCCCATCATGACGTCTTTTTCCGTGAGCTCAAAGCTCAGCGGGAACTTGGGATCGGTCACACGCTTGACGGCCAGCGGTGGTCCGCCCGCCCCCTTGCGCGCAATGATGTAAACGGTGTCGGTCGCCGCTAGGTTGGCCTTGAGCTCGGGCTTCACATCGACAGTGCCGCGCAGGACTTTCTCAGAAGTGGTCGCAGGCGGAGGCGCGGCGGTTTTGGAACAAGCAGCAAGCAACAACAGCAGTGGGAGAATTCTCATGGAGCCGCGTGTATCACGATGCGCAAGCCGCGGCCCAGTCCGCGCTGAAGGTGAAGCTCAAGACAATCGCGACTACGCCAAACGCAGCGGCAGCCCATTGCGAACGAGGCGCGTGCACCGGCGCGCCGGTCACGTGCGCAAGCAAGTGCTGCCCACCGAAAAACAAAGGCGCAAAGCAGCAGAGCGCCACGCTGACCGTGAGCCACGTTGGCTTACAGCCGGGCGCCACTAGCATGATCGCGTTGCGCGCGATGGCGGCCGCGGCAAGGGCAAGCAAGGCGAGCGCGCGGATCATTTTTGCGTCAGCTGCGCGGCCACAGAAGCGGCCTTTTTTGCCGCAGCGTCAGCATCGCCCAGAAAACGGAACGGCTTCACCGGCGTGAGGTCGTCCTTCAATTCGTAGAGCATGGGAATGCCGGTTGGCACATTGAGCTCGACGATCGCATCATCACCAATGTTATCTAGGTACTTTATGAGCGCACGCAGGCTATTGCCATGGGCGGCAATGAGTACACGCTCGCCGCGCTTGAGCGCAGGCGCAATTTGCTCATGCCAAAAAGGGAGAAAACGCGCGATGGTGTCTTTCAAGCACTCGGTGGCCGGAAGATCTTTGCCTAGCGACGCGTAGCGCCGATCACGCCCCGGCCACATCTCGCTAGCGGGATCGAGCGGCGGAGGGGCAACGTCAAAACTGCGGCGCCAAATTTTGACCTGCGCTTCGCCGTGTTTGGCCACGGTCTCGGCCTTGTTCAGGCCCTGCAACGCACCATACATTCGCTCGTTGAGACGCCACGTCTTCACAACGGGCATCCACAAACACTCCATCTCCTCGAGCACGATGTTGCAGGTCTTCACAGCGCGCTGCAGCACGGAGGTGTAGGCAACATCGAAGGCAAAGCCTTCGCTTTTGAGCAGCTTCCCGGCTGCACGCGCTTCGTTCACGCCAACTTCGCTGAGCGGAACATCCACCCACCCGGTAAAACGATTCTCTTTGTTCCATTGGCTCTCGCCGTGGCGAATGAGGACGAGCTGTTTCACCATCTACTCCTCGGGAATTTCCCGTGTCAGATCTGCCTCGCGCACCTTGCGGTACCACGTGGGTAGCGGCACCTGCGCAAGCGTGGCGGCGTCTTTGATCACTCCGCCGGCAATGGCAACGTAGGCGCGTAGCACCTTGGCCATGACGTCGGTCATCACGGTTTTCAAGCCGTGGTTCAGATCGACGGTGAGCGTCAGTAGCTGGGCTTCGAGCCGAGGCTCCGCGAGTGCCACCGGTTGCGGCACGGCGTCGCTCGCTAGCAGGTAGCGCGGCAAATCAGACACCCGCACAAGCGGTGGTTCCGCGATCACTTTGAGGCTCTGCACCAAGTTGCGCAGCTCGCGAACGTTCCCGGGAAACTTGTGCGCCAGCAGCATGTCCATGGCGCGTGGCTCAATGCCCGTGACCTCAGGATTGAGGTCCGCGCACTTGTCGATCATGAAGTGCTCGATGAGCGCGGGAATGTCTTCAGCGCGATCCTGCAAGGTCGGCATGTGGAGCTGAAACTGCTGCAGCCTAAAGAACAGATCCTGGCGAAAACGGCCGGCCTCCACCTCGCGCACCAGCGTGCGATTGGTTGCTGAGAGCAGACGTACGGACACGCGTTTAGGCGCCGAGCTACCAATGGGCCGCACTTCGCCGCTCTCGGTCGCCCGCAGCAACTTGGCTTGGAACTCGAGCGGCAGCTCGCCAATCTCGTCGAGGAACAAAGTGCCGCCATCTGCGACATCAAAAAAACCGGCGCGATCGGTCTTGGCGTCGGTAAACGCGCCTTTGACGTGCCCAAAGAACTCACTTTCGAGCAGCGACGCCGGAATGGCAGCGCAGTTGACTGCGACGAAGGGCGCCTTGCTGAGCTTCGAAGCCGCATGCACCACGCGGGCAAGCACGTCTTTGCCGCTGCCGCTTTCGCCTTCGATGAGCACGTTCATAGGCGTTGGAGCCACTTTGGCCACCAGCGTGAGCAAGGTCTGCATGGCCTCGCTCTCGCCAACGATGAACTCGCGGTAGAGGTCACGCGCGGGATGCGGCGTGAGCGTTTTGAGCACCTGCGGCAGCTCCTCGAGCCGTTTGCGCGACACGAAGGTGGTGGCACGGCGGTTCATGGCGAAAATCTCGTCGTAGAGCGAATCGCGCCACGCGAGCGCCACGATGGGGATTTTCTTCGCAGCAATGACACGCGTCAGACGATCGAGCTCCGGCGAGCCCACCCCGAGCACCACGGCATCGACGCCCGGTTTTTCCAGACGTTGCTGCGCCGCTGCGGCCGTGTCGAAACCTTCGGCGCCCTGGACTAACCCGAGGATGGCCTCTCTATCCTTGTCCTGCTTGTCGATGACGATAACGCTCACAAGGGCAGCATATGCTATCTTTGACTCTGCATGAAACAAGACGCGGTGCTTTCGGCAAAACAGCTTTGTGACGGGCGTTTCGTTCTGCGACGGCGCCTAGGAGAAGGAGGTTTTGGCGTCGTTTACGCCGCGTTCGACCGCGCACGCGGCTGCGAGGTGGCGCTCAAAGTGCTCACCGGGGTTGAGGGGCAAGCGCTCTATCGCTTCAAGCAAGAGTTCCGCTCGCTCGCCGATGTACGCCACCCCAACTTGATTCAGCTGCAAGAGCTCTTTGCCGAAGATGACATGTGGTTCTTCACCATGGAGCTGATCAGTGGCGCGCGTTTCTGCGATTGGATCAGGCACCGCGATCCACCGGCGCCAAGCAAAGAATCCACGCTCGACCTAGCAGACGCTGAGACGATGAAAGTGCTCATGGACTTCAATGATGAAGGAGAAGAGATTCCCGTCATCAACGCCGAGCCGATTATCGACGAAGGTCGCCTCGATGTCGCCCGGTTGCGGCAGGCGCTCCCTCAGCTCGTGGAGGGTCTCAGCGCGCTGCACGAAGCAGGCAAGCTCCACTGCGACCTCAAGCCATCGAATGTCTTGGTCACACCCGAGGGCCGCGTGGTGGTGCTCGACTTTGGCCTCGTGCGCGAAGCAGAAACGGGAAGTGACCTGACGGAACAAGAGGGCACCACGGCAGGCACACCGGCCTACATGTCGCCTGAACATGCACGCGGTGAAAAGCTCACCGAAGCGAGCGATTGGTACAGCGCGGGTGTGATGTTGTTCGAGGCGCTCACCGGTCAACTCCCCTTCGCAGGCTCACCTGCCTTGATTCTTACAGCGAAGAATCAGGTCGAGGCGCCGCGCGCAAGCGAAGTAGTGCCCGGTCTTCCCACAGACATCGAGACGCTCTGCAGTGACCTGCTGCTCATCGACCAACACGCTAGGCCGAGGCGCAAACAGATCTTGGAACGCGCGCACGCGAGGCAGAGCGATGCCATGATGGCACGCACCTTGGTTGGTCGCGACCGCGAGCTTACATTTCTCCGCGAAAGCTATGAGCGCGTGGCCAGCGGCGGCAGCGACCGCGTCTTGGTACACGGCCCATCGGGGGCGGGGAAAAGCACACTCGTTCGTTATTTTTTGGAGCGTCTCCACGGCGCCTGCATTTTGTCCTCTCGCTGCTACGAGCAAGAATCCGTTCCATACAAAGGCGTCGATGGCATCATCGATTCTCTCACGCGGCGGCTGCTGAGCGTTTCAGAAACCGAGCAACGCCGCGTGCTCGCGACCGACGGTGCACTACTACTGCAGCTTTTTCCTGTACTGCGCACAGTGCCCGCGCTCAAAGCAGTGCTCCCGGCGCCGGTTGCCAGCGCTGCCCAACGTAAACGAGCGATGGATGCACTCCACGGCATTCTGTCGCGGCTCAGCGAAACCCAACCCGTCGTGCTCGTCATTGATGATCTCCAGTGGATGGACAGAGACAGCGCCTCCATCATCGACAATTTGTTCATCAACGCGCCACCACGCTTATTGCTGCTCGGAACGGCACGTGAATCGACACAGCTCGACGGTGCAGAAGCGATCGCGCTGTCCGCGCTCGATACGGATGCCTGCCGTCAACTCACACGCGCCATCCTTGGCGATGATCCGCGCGTCGAACGCATTGCGACGGAATCACGCGGTGATCCACTGCTCGTAGAAACACTGTGCCGTGACTTGAGAGAGCACGGTGATCTGGCGGGTGACACTTCGCTCGACGCAGCGGTGTCTAGGCGCCTCAGCCGACTCAGCCCTCAGGTGCGGCGCTTGTTCGAGCTCATCGCTTGCGCCGGGAGACCCATAGAAAGCACCTTGCTCAATCGCGCCGCGAACGAAGAAGCGAATGGCGTAGCCTTGGCCGAGCTTTGCTCGCGGCGACTACTCAAGGTGCGAAGCGCACAAGGCGCTACCTTCGTCGAAGCAGCACACGACCGTGTGCGCGACGTGGCACTGTCTCGTTTGCCGAGTTATGCGCGGCGCGTGCACCATGCAGCTCTCGCTGAAGCGCTCGAAGAAGTCCGTGGCGCCTCACCCGAGCTACTAGCAGTTCACTGGCAAGCGGCTGGGCACGACGCGCACGCCTCCGAACAACTTGTGCGCGCAGCAGCAGCAGCCCAGCGAGTGAGCGCCCTTGACCGCGCTGCCCGGCTCTACAGGCAGGCCATTGCGCTCGCTACGCGAAGCCGCACGACCGCGCTTTTTGTGCAGCTCGGCGAAGTACTCGAACGCAATGGAACGCCCCGTGACGCCGGCGAAGCGTTTCTCTCCGCCGCCGAGCTCCTGGGCGGAGACGACGCGCGCGAGCTCAAAGCACGCGGAGAAGCACTACGCTCGCAGCCATCATGACACGCGCGCAGTTTTCACCGCGTAGAGCGCGCGGTCGGCAGCGAGCAAAAGATCATGCGCCGTGGCCCAGCGCGTCGTGCGTTCGGCGACGGCCACACTGATTGCACACTTGATGCGGTCGGTGCCGCTCGTGAACTCGCGTGCGGCCACTGCTTCTTGCAAAGCCGAAGCTCGCGTTCTGGCTGCCTGGCCGTCTGCGTCTTGCAACAAGATCACGAGCTCGTCTTCAGAGTAACGAGCAACCACATCGCCGCGGCCGCTCGTCTCATGCGCTAAGCGCACGATGCCTTTGAGCACGGCATCACAAGCCACGCGTCCATGCTTCTCGTTGAGCGCCCTAAAGTGGTCCACATCGGCCAAGATCACGGACACTGGCGCTCCGAGCGTATCGCTGCGCAGCATCTGCGCTTCGAGTGCGTTCAAAAAGAAGCGCCGCGTGTACGCCCCTGTCGTGGGATCGACGTTCCGCTCCCGCAGGGCCACGATCATTTCGTTGAAGGCGGTTCCCACTCGGCCGAGCTCGTCCTGACTCGTCACCTCGGCGCGCGCAAAAAAATCCCCCGCTTCGAGCTGGCGCGTGGCCTTCTCCAAGCTTGCAAGCGGCGTCGTGAGCTTGCGCGCAAGCAACGAAGCGACTGGTACACTGATGGCGATTGAAAAAAGCAAAACGACAAGCAGCGCCAGGTCGAGTTGCGTCATCAGCGGGCGCACCTCGGCGTCGAGTGAGCGCAAAAAGACCACCTTGACCTCGCCCACGGTAAGCGGTGTCTCGAGCAGCATGAACCGCTCACCATCAATCACCTGACTCACCACGCGATCCGTCTGAGCCATGGTTGCAACAGAAGTGATGCGAGAATCGTTCGAAGCAAGCGTAGCGTCCGCAAACCGCAACCCCACCGCCGCGCCGGACGCTCGTTGGAGCTGCTCCATAAACGCGCTCAAACCTTCGGCGACGACCAGGTAACCAAGCACAGTCTCAGCAACACGAACTTCACGGGCCACGACGAGATACGCAGGCGCGCCCGCACTTGGCACGATACCGCTTGCCGCCATGCCCGCATGACTGCCCCACACCTGAACGGTCCGGCCGCTTGCCCTGACGGCGCCAATGATCGGCGTGCGACTCAGGTTATCGCCAGAACGAGAGGGAGAGACTTTGCTGAAGATGCGTTGCCCATCGGCATTGAGTACAGCAAAACCAGGATAACGATTGATGATCGGTAAATCTGCGCTCAAAAAAATGGCGTGGGCTTCCGCCATAGCGGTGTCATCATCAGCGCTCTCTTCTTCGAGCCCGGACTCATCTGTGCGCGCCGAGACACGACCGAGCTGGCTGCGAAACAGTGGATCACCGAGTGCGGTGTCCACAGCGTCATCAATCGCCGCAACCTGCGCTTTCACTTGCTGGGCTAAAATGCGCTGCGTCAGCGTGAAGTCAGTTTCGATCTTGGTGCGAACGGCACTAGCAGCAGCGAAGCGAATCGCCACGAGCGAGCTCCCCATGAGCACGAGCGCCAGAGCAACGAGGCCAAGCTGCAGCTTGGTTCGGAAAGAGAGCACGAACCTGAGTATAGCCAGAATGAGCGAAGCTCAAATTCATTCGTGAAAGCGTGAATGGATGGTCGCGTTAAGGGGAGCGGGAGCGGGGGCAAAACGGTCACAGACAAGATCGATCACGAGAAGATCGTCTACGAGCGGATCGGTCACAGACAAAATCGATCACAGACAAAATCGATCACAGACAAAACATCGCCCCGGGCGGTCACGACCGCGTTGCGCGTTCACGTTTACGACATCGTCGTCGATTGACGGAGCGCGCGGGACGAGCCGACGACAGTGCGTGCTAGGGTTACGAATCAGCACTCGCTAACGCGTGTAGGAGAGCTGCAGACCAATAGAAGCATTGAAGCTGCTTGTTTCTAGCTGGCCAATTTGTCCTGAGCGCCAGGTTCCCTCGTAGCCTGCGCCAAGGCGCACCGAGCTAAGGCGATACGATGCGCCTAGCTCGAGTGTGAGTTTTTGATCGCTGAGATGAAAATCGTTGGTGATGTTCGTTTGTTTGCGTGACTCGCCTTCAATCGATTCGAGGTGATGGTAGGTGGCTCGCGCAGACAGATCCAATGCACCGAAAGAGACTGCGAACTGCGGCCGCAGCGTCAAACCTTTGGCGAAATAATAGCCGTCTTTGCTGAGCGTTGGTTTGGTGTTCTGCATGTTGCCACCGGCTGCTTTGTACGCAGCGAGCGCGTGCGAGTCGACCATGGCGAAATCCAAACCGAGATCCAGCTTGCCGCTGAGCGCAAAGCGACCTGTGCGATAGCTGCCCCGCGCGCTCAGATCGACAATCTCCACCACACCCGTACGATCTTTTTGGACCCCCTGACGGGCTTCTTGCCTTGCGTAATCGTATGCGGAGCTCACACCGAACCAAGTGCGCACTCCGCCGTTGTCTGTCCCGTAGCCCGCGATGGCGGCTTGCGTGAACACTGACGCACTGTGCAAACCATGCGCATCCGCAGAGGCTTTCGCACGCAGGTCTGCCGAGCGATGAAAGTCGTCGATGTCCGCTGCGGCGCTGACGAAAGCGGTCCCGTTGCTCGCTGCGCCCACGCCTAGTTCGATGCGATGCGGACCGTTCTCTTTGTCCATCAAAAAGCGAATGACACGCGCGATGGTCTTGCCACCGGAGTAGCCCGCAATGGAGGTGGTGATCTGATCGTTCTTCGACGGTGCACCTTCTTCGATGAACAGCTCCCAGAATGCCGACGTTGCAAAGGTGAAACCGAAACCTCGCAGCTCACGCACCACTTCATCGAGCAACATCCGCTCGCTGTGTTTGTCGTGCGAACGAAACATGAGCGCTTGGATCAAATAGTAGGTCCAGCCGCCGAGCACGTGACCGCCAGCGTTGATCTCGTGTGAGTTCGTGTCGAAACCGAAGGTGTCTGGATCAAAGCGCTTGCGCCAGCCATCGGCATTGAACTTGTCAGGCCAGCGGCTGAATGGGCCGTCGAGCGTGTAGTAGACCAAATCACCCGCAATCATCACCGCCAGCTCGCCGGCAATGGCTTTGACCCATGCATGGTCGTCTTGGGGTTTTGGCTGCGAAATCGGGAGGCTGGTGATTGGAGCCATGCCTGGTTATCGAAATGACGCAGAAGCTGGTGTGCGCCACGTGTCACAGACACGGCGTTTGGACAGGGAAGACCGCGATGCCGTTCAACAGACAGCAGCATCGAGCGCAGGCTCACGCTCTTGCGCTGCGCTGAGCAATGTCAGAAAACGAGGATGCGATTGCAGCAGTGCAAAATGCGCGTGCTCGCAAATCGTCTCCCAAAAGAACGGTGCCTCGGCGAGCAGTGTTTCGATGTGGCCCAAGGCAGCGTCGGTTTCTCCTTGGATGGAAGCGATCATCGCGAGCATCAGCCTAGCGTTGTATTCGTTCTCAGAGTCGAGACCGGCAACTAGATCGGGCCGTGCTTCTTCGTACTGCGCAAGATTGAATTTGATAAAACCTCTCAGACCTAGCGCATCAGGGTCGTGTGGATCGTCAGCGAGGACAATCTCTAGATCCTTCAGCGCATCGTCGTAACGGTCGTGCCGCAATGCCAAGTGCTCAGCACGCAGGTCATGCCAATCCGCAACGCCAGGGCGCAGAGAGATGGCTTTGTCTAAATCTGCCAGCGTCGCGTCGTCGTCATGACCCACGATGCTCAGGCACTCAGCCCGACCAAAGTAGTACTCCGCTTTGGGCCCTTCGAGCTCGAGCGCCAGCGAGTAGTGCTTCGCTCCTTCCGTCAAGTGGAGAAGCTTTTCTTCGGCTAAAGCCAAACCGCCATACAGCGACACTCCCTCGTTGCGATAGTTTGGATCGAGCTTGACGGCGCGTTCGAACGCCCTGAACGCCGCCCACCAATCTTCCGCCGCAAGTGCTTGTTGTCCCTCCGCAAACGCTGCTGCCACCTGATTCTGTCTGTCCCGTTTAAACATGTAGACCTCCGTGTTGGTCTACATTCGCGCCGACGTGCGTCCGCGGCCGATCTAAGACGGCCGTGTCCCAAAATCGGACACCCGGCGTCCCAAAGAGCAGTCCGCGCGCCTCGTCCTCCCGTCCTGCGTGCACCGTCGTTCGCCAACGATGTCGTAAACGTGAACGCGCGCGGTCGTTACCGCCCGGGGCGATGTCTTGTCTGTGATCGTTCTTGTCTGTGACCGTTCTTCGTTCCCGCTCAGATATTCGGCGAGATCGTATTCACCACAATCCGCTCATCCACGCACATCACAGCCGCACGCATGGCAAAGATCTTCCCATTGAACGTCTCATTGCCTCCCCTTAGCGTAGGGCGAGAGTAATTCCCCACAAACGCCTCCGGCGATCCGATCGGAGAAAACGCCGAACCAATGGGCCCGCTGAGCGATGGCCGACTAAACAAAAACGTCTGCGTGCCGTTGGTAGTGAACAGCGTCAGCCCATCCGGCGATATCCCCGTCGGCGCGTAGGTCGTCGCGGTGACCGTCAGCGACGCGGTGATCTCGGTCGCAGAATCACGCAGGAAACCACCAACGGTACTCTCTCCAAAAAACACGCGGCGCGAGGGACTTTCTTGCGTATACGAGAAAAAACGACCATCCGAAGTAAACGCGGGGAAGGCGATGTTCTGTCCCGCACCAACGGAAATGAACCCGTCGAGCACTCGCACGCCCTCCGGCGTAAACGATAAAGACATCCCCTTCCCGGCCCGCGCCCAACGAACGAACGATGTACGCGGTGCGTTGGCAGTAACAAACGCGAGCCCATCTGGAGCGAGCGCCATGACCGTGTCACCTACCGCGAGCCCAGCGTTCGAGAGCTCAGTGCCAGAAGCAATGCGCGTCAGGCGGTAGCGATAGTTCACGGGATCAAAACGGTCGGCAAAGAAGTAGTCTGCGCTCGTCGCATTGCAGCCGCGGTACACGAGCAACGTTTCTCCGTCTGCCGTGGCACCAAGCAGGAAAAATCGTTCGTCAATGAGCTGATCCGTGCCACCTGGTTGCGGCAAATACAGCTTCACTTCGTAGACCCCGGCAGTATCAGGCGACGGGTTGCTCGGCGTGAACACAAGCGGGCCGTCTGGCACTCGCTCAGTGCAGCGTCCACCGCGCGAACACACGTTGCTTCCACTACATGTGCCACAATTGATGGTGCGACTGCGATAACACAGATCTTGCGCCGTCACCGTGCAGTTGGCACCAAGCCGCGTGCACATTTCCATATCGGTCTCAGCCGCGCAGCCGCGCATGGGCATGATACACACCCGCTCATTGCCGCAGCCGCCCTCGCACGTGGTAATGGCCGCCGTGCAGTCAGCATTGAGGCGCGAGCGAAAGCCAGACACCGTATCCCCAGACGCGCCCACTGGCCCGAAGGCGGCCCAACGATGGGGGCGACTAAACACGCGCGTAACGGGGGGGTCGTTCGGCGTTACCGCCAGCAAAGTCAGCAGGTCGGCAGACACGGAGTCCACCATGTGGAGTGTGCCGCCAAAGGTGGTTTGCAAAGACACATCTACGCCGTTGGGATAGGAACCGTCCGCCGCACGGGCGGAGCGCATTTGCATGATTTGCGCGGCCGGTTGCTGGGCATAAAAGAAGAGCGTGTCATTTGGTGCAAACACGGGGCGTGAAAGGTTCGAGCCCGTCATTGAACCAAACGGAGCCGCCATCACTTGAGTCCAAGTAACGGTCGCTGCGCCGCGTGCAGATGAGCGCGTACGCTGCAAGAACGCTGTGCGCGCTGCATTCACGCCTACGAGCGTGTTCCCGTCGCTCGTCAGTGCCAACGAGTTATCGCCCGCGTTGCCGAAACCTGCCGCAGCCAAATCAGCGCCCGTGCCAGCGAGGCTGAAACGATAGGTGCCGCCTTCATAGTCGACAAAGAAGAAGAAACGGTCCGCCGCCGAGCCTGTGTCGCAGG
>JBIKMD010000718.1:0-3700 GCA_044359465.1 Myxococcota bacterium | reverse complement strand
GGCTCAATGTGCCCCGTCGCGATCAAGACGATGTCTTGGGCCCAGCGTGATTTGAGCGAAGCCTCCGCGAGCTTCACCGGAACAGGACGCTTGGCGATCTGCAAGTAGATCATCACCAGCGCCCCTAGCGACACGACCACCGCCGCAATCACAATGAGGAGCAACGTGGGCCGCTTCTTTTTTTCCGGCGGCTCATTCGGGAGCGCAAGCGCGCTCAAATCATCATGCAAATCCGACACAGGGTGATTGTAGCCAACTCTTTCACGGTGTTAAGTTTTCCTCGTGAGCTTTGACACAATAAGTTACGAGCGCATCATTGATGGGCTGAGCCGCAAGCTCGCAAAGCAGACCTTTGCCCCTCCCATCACCCACGTTTACAACCCGCTCGTATATGCCCGTGCCCCACATCTAGACTACGTCAGAAAACACGCGAAACACGGCGTCAAAGCCGTTTTGTTAGGCATGAACCCAGGCCCTTGGGGCATGACACAAACGGGCGTTCCGTTCGGAGAGATCGGCTTAGTTCGCGATTGGCTTTCGGTCCGGGGCGAAGTGACGCGGCCAAAAAAAGAACACCCGGACAGGCCCATTGAGGGTTTCGACTGCGCCCGCAGCGAAGTGAGCGGCGCACGGCTGTGGGGCTTTGCGCGCGACCGTTTCAAGGAGCCAGCCCGTTTTTTTAGCGACTTCTTCGTCGTCAACTATTGCCCACTCGTCTTCATGGAGGCCTCAGGCAAGAACTTCACGCCAGACAAACTTCCGGTGAGTGAACAGGCAGCGCTATTCAAAGCCTGCGACCAGGCTCTAGCCGAGATCATACGTCTACTTGCGCCAAAATGGGTCATTGGCGTGGGTGCTTTCGCCGAGCAGCGCGCCAAAGCCGCACTAGACGACAGCTATCAGTTTGGGAGGGTGCTGCATCCGAGCCCCGCGAGCCCAGCTGCCAATAAGGATTGGAGTGGCGCGTGCGCGAGGACGCTCTCTAGTTATGGGCTAATTTAGGCACGTCTTGTTCTTCTTCGACGAGCATGGGCGGCGTGAACTTCTCTGGGAATTTGCCGCTGATGCCTGCGTAGAACGCGCGAATGAGATCCATGTCTTTCTTCACGTCACCCGTCAGATGCACGAGGTGGCCAATGCTCCCCTCTTTCTTCTTGTAGTCGAGCCAGCCGAGCGCAACAGGGACGTTCGCCCCGCGCGCCACGTGGTAGAAGCCGCTCTTCCAGCGTTTGCCCTTTGAGCGTGACCCTTCAACAGGAATCACCACCACCAGCTCATCGTGCTGATTGAACAGATTCACGAGCGCTTCCACGGTTCCGTTAGCCTTGGAACGGTCGACGCTGATCCCACCAAAGGCGGTGAAAAACGTCTTGAATGGGAAGCGAAAGAGCGAGTCTTTGCCAAGAAAGCGGATCTTCACGCCAAGAATGCGCGCCACAGCCATGGTGAATGGGAAGTCCCAATTGCTGGTGTGAGGAGCCGCAATCAGGACGTACTTCTTGGCGTGTGGCGCTTTGCCAACCACACGCCAACCGAAGCTCTTCATCAGCGCTTTTGCGAAGAGGGTTCGCAAATGAATTAGTTGGACTTGCCGTTCGAGTTCGCCGCTTTGCCGCCGAGCAAGGTCTGCGAGCCAGTGGCCACGAGCTGATCGATCACACGTTTGCTGCGTGGGTCGAGGTCATTGAAGCGAATGCCCATGCCGCGGAAGCCCTCTTTGGCGCGTTCCTCAATGACATGTGCGACTTCTCCCCACGTCACCACCGTCTCATCCAAACCTGGCAGCGAGAACTGCACGCGCAGCTTGGTGCCAACAGGAAGTGGGTTGGCTGAGCGGATGAAGACGCCCCCGAGTGAAATGTTGGTGGCGTAGTCGTAGAGGAATTGGTCGAGCGCTTGATAATCGATGAGCAGATTGACGGCGAGACGCGCGTGCGACCTCTGCTTCTCTTTCTCGGCCGCCTGCACTAGCGCTGCTTTACGATCGTTCTTGGCTTTGGTCGCTTTTGCGGTGCTGGTGCGGCGAGTGCTCATCAATTCGTCCTTTGGTTCGTGGCGCGTGAACTCGTGACTGCTCAATCTTTAGCTTGCGATGCGGTGTAACTTCAAGAAATTAGTGTTGTGTTGTGACACGGCGGGAATATTCGAGCAGATGACGAGCGCTTGACCCGGTGCGGCAAGACCCCGCTTGATGAGCACTTCTTCTACTTGCTGGATGAGCTCATCTGTGTTGGTCACGTCGTGCACCGGCAGTGGCAGCACACCCCAATACAGGTTCATTCTTCGCTCGGCGCCCTTGGATTGCGTGAGCGCTACCACCCTCGCCTTCGGTCTGTAACTCGAGATGAGACGCGCGCTGTACCCGGTCATGGTGTGCGCGGCGATGAGCGTGAGCCCGAGCTCCGCCTGCGCGGCGACCGCAGCACGGGCAATGGCGTTGGCGTAGTTCTGATCACCCGCCGATAGCGACCGGCGGCTGTGCCAATAACGCGGCGAGGCCTCCACTTCACGAATGATCGACGACATCATTTCGACCGTGCGAATAGGATGCGCACCGTTGGCGGTTTCGCCGCTGAGCATCACCGCATCTGCACCATCAAAAACGGCGTTGGCCACGTCGCTCGCTTCGGCGCGTGTGGGCCGCATGTTCTCAATCATCGTCTCGAGCATTTGCGTGGCGACGATCACCGGCTTTCGCGCGTCGTTCGCCAAATCGATCATGTGCTTTTGCGCCACCGGCACCTTCTCCGGTGCGAGCTCGACGCCAAGGTCGCCACGCGCCACCATGATGCCGTCGGCCACTTCTAAAATCTCGTCGAGGTTGTGCAGGCCCTCGGGCGTCTCGATCTTGGCGATAATGTGCGGCTCGTCCGCACCAATTTCTTTACGCAGGCGGCGCACGTCTGCCGCGTTACGCACGAAGCTGAGCGCTATGTAATCAACGCCAAGCTCGAGGCCGAGCTTCAGATCGCGAAGATCCTTGTCGGAAAGAATAGGCACAGACACACGGCTGTGCGGCAAATGCATGCCCACCTTACTGCGCAACACGCCGCCCTGCACCACCCGGCAGGTGACCTCTTTAGGCGTCACACTGAGCACATCGAGCACCACGTTGCCGTCATCCAGCAAGATCGGATCGCCCGGGCGCACATCGTCCGTGAGCTGCTCATAATCCGCGGGAAACGCGTTCGGCCGGTCGTCTTTGGGGTCCATAGACAAGATGACGGTCTCACCATCTGTCATGACTGTTGGCCGCCCTGGCAGCAGCACGCCTAGGCGAATTTTGGGGCCCTGCAAGTCTTGCAAGATCGCGAGCGGCCGTCCCCACGCTTCGGCACGCGAGCGCAGCGTATTGTAAACCTGGCGATGCGTGTCATGCGTGCCGTGTGAGAAGTTGAGACGAGCAACGTCCATTCCCGCGCCAATCAGCTTATCGACCATTTCAGGCGAGGAAGATTTAGGACCAAGAGTACAAACGATTTTGGTTTGGCGAGCCACGGGAGCAGAGAAGCGCTGAGGGCGACTTCAAGTCAACAGGGGTGCCCGCTTGTCTGAAAATCGCGCGCGCCAAAATCGCGTGCTAGCAATGGGGCTATGACACCCGACATTCGCGTTCAGCCCCCAGGGCCAAAAGCACAAGCCATCATAGACAAAGACAAAAAGTTCACCTCGCCTTCGTACATCAAAGAGTATCCGCTCG
>JBIKMD010000716.1:0-3702 GCA_044359465.1 Myxococcota bacterium | reverse complement strand
CGGGAAGCTTCGCTGAAGGTGTTCCCATTTTCCCTATCGTTCCTTACTCGAGCGGGGGCGCCATCGCGACCTATTCGATCCTCCCGGAGCTGCCGGCCGGTCTCTCCATCGCAACGGGTTCTGGTGTCATCTCGGGCACGCCCATCGGCGTGAGCCCCGCAACCACTTACACAGTGACGGGAACCAACCGAACGGGCACAACCACAGGCACGTTGTCGATCGAGGTGACGCCATCGCCGCCGTCGAACCTGAGCTACTCGCAAAACCCAGTGGTCTACACTGAGGGTACGGCTATCGCCCCGAACGTGCCGGCTTTCACGGGAGGCACTCCGACTAGCTACGCGTCGCTCCCGTTGTTGCCGACAGGTCTGAGCATCGGGCCTACGGGCGTGATCACGGGTACACCGGGCGCGGCTGCACCGAGTGGCACCTACACGGTCACTGCGCAGAACGGTGTGGGCAGCACCAGCGTAGACCTTGTCATTCGCGTGAGACCTCGTGCGCCATCCGGGCTCAGCTACACAGATGAAACGCCCGTCTATTCAGTGGGTGCTGCCATCGCGACGAACTCGCCTTCGCTGAGTGTAGGAACCGCGACGCTCTACACGGTGATGCCAGCGCTCCCCACAGGTCTCGTCATCAACCCGACGACTGGCGAGATCACGGGAACCCCGACGCAGACGATCATGACATCGAATATCGTCACTGCGTCCAACGAGACTGGGTCGACGAACGTGATGATCAACATCACCGTGAACGCGGCTCCGCTCGGTGACTGGGCGCAGCAAGCGTTCGTCAAGGCGTACAACAGCGAAGCCTCCGATAAATTCGGCGCCGATGTCGCTATCGCGGGAGACTTTCTAGCGGTGGGTGCACCTTCCGAGGCTGGCAACGGGGTTGGTGTCTACAGCCCGACGGGTCCTGACAACAACGGCAAGCCAGAATCCGGCGCCGTCTACATCTACAGGCGCACTGGCTCCAGCTGGGGCTCTCAACCGATGGCGTATCTCAAGAGCGCGACCCTCGATACCTCTGATTTTCCGCGCTTCGGGCATTCGGTTGCCATGTCGACAAACACGCTCATCGTTGGCGCGCCGGAAGAAAATTTTGGAGCCCCCTTCGTCATCGAAGCCGGCGCCGCCTACGTTTACTTCTTCAACGGAACCAGCTGGACGCAACAAGGCTGGCTCTTCGCGCCCACGGGCTCGGTTGGGCTAGGACCGACGACCTCAGCGTTTTTCGGATCGGACGTGGCGATCGATGGAGACACTGCCGTCGTCGGAGCGAGAAACGAAGGAGCGTCCACCGATGGATCGGCCTACGTATTCACGCGAACCGCTGGCAACTGGACTCCCCAGGCCCGTCTGACAGCGCCAACCGGCGGCGTAGGCGACCAATTCGGAAGCGCGGTCGCCGTGTCCGGAGACACCATCATCGTCGGCGCCTACAATGAAGACGGGCTCGGAACGGATTCTGGCGCAGCGTACATCTACACGCGCAGCGCAAACGTCTGGACCCTGCAAGCGTACGTCAAGCCGAGCACACCACACGCGCAGCAACACTTCGGAATCTCGGTGGCGCTCGACGGCAACACCGCGCTCATTGGAGCCGACGGAGACGAGAGCCTGCCGCCCGCAGCGACCGGCGCAACCAGCTCTGGTGCGGCATTCGTGTTCACGCGTTCAGGTAATGTTTGGTCTCAGCAAGCACGGCTCAAAGCGAGCAACGTGGATGCATCCGACGGCTTTGGCGAAAAAGTCGCGCTCGTAGGCAACTCTGCGCTCATTGGCGCACGCTCTGAGCAAAGCCTGTCGACTCAAACCATCACGGGGCCAACAGGAGGCTCAGGGTCAGAAAATGATACGGGCTTTGCTGTGGGCGCCGCATACCTTTTCAATCGAAGCGGCACCACCTGGTCACAAGGCGCCTATTTCAAAGCGCCCAACGCGGATGACAGCGACCAGTTTGGGGTGTGCGCGCTTTCTGCCACCACAGTCGTCGTTGGCGCCATTGGAGAGTCGAGCGCAGACACCGGCATTAGCGCCGGCACCGGCGCATCCGCGGACAACTCAAGCTCATCTTCGGGCGCCGTCTACGTGTACACACGGAACTAAGGAGCGGACGTGAAGTCACTAAAGATCAGTCTCATCGTCTCACTGCCGCTCATCGCTGTGCTCATGACGAGCTGCAGCCCGGGCTGTCCGCTGGGGCAAATTAAGGTCGTAGACCGCTGCCTTCCGTTCGACCCTGTTCGCGGCGTGTGCGTGCCCATTTGCGAACAACGGACCTGCGGCGACGACGGGTGCGGAGGAACGTGTGGCGAATGCGACAGCGCAACGCCCTACTGCACCAACGGTACTTGCGCCGCAGAGTGCGTTCCGAACTGCGAAGGTCGCATTTGCGGCGAAGACGGCTGCGGCGGCTCGTGCGGCACGTGCGACGGAAAATGCGCACCCAACGGAAAAGTGTGCGCGCCAGCGTCTTTCACGTGTGAAGCACGTTACTACGCAGATGGAAACGTGTGTGATTGCAGCTGCGGCGCGCCCGATCCAGATTGTGAAGGTGCCTTTAGGCCAGTGACGGGTTGCAGCTCGCTCGGCGCGAGCTGCGACGCGAGCGGCGCTTGCAGCGAAGGCATCGAGAGTTTGTGGACGTGCCCAACGGCGGCCTACCAAGATGGGTTCACCTGCAACTGCGGCTGCGGCGCGCCAGACCCAGACTGCGCCACGCTGCCTGGCGCAAAGGTGATCGGCTGCCCACGCGGACAAAGCTGCAGCGTCGGCGGCACGTGCGAGTACAAAGATTGCACCCCGAACTGCGATGGCAAAACCTGCGGTGGCAACGGCTGCGGAGGAAGCTGCGGCGAATGCACCGACGCACTGCCCTACTGCAGCGCCGGAGCGTGCCAAGCAACGTGCGCGCCGCGCTGCGAAGGCCGCGTCTGTGGCGACGATGGTTGCGGCGGTGAGTGTGGCACCTGCGCGAGCGCTGAGACTTGCTTGAACGGCACGTGCGCAGCCGTTGAGCCGGAGCAAAGCTGCCAAGGCGTGTGCGGCGGCGAAGCCCAGAGCGGTTGCTCGTGCGATGCGAGCTGCATCAACACGAACAGCTGCTGTGTCGACGCGGAGGCGCTCTGCGGCTGCTTTCCAAAATGTGTCAACAAGGTCTGCGGCGACGACGGTTGTAGCGGCAGTTGTGGAAGCTGCGAGCCGGGCCTGCGCTGCTCAGTCTCTCAGCAATGCGAAGACGATCCTTGCACGCCAGACCCGTGCAACGGTCATGGTGCTTGCAGCGCAAGCGGAGCCTGTACCTGCGCGACTGGTTACGCTGGGTCGAGCTGCAGCGCGTGTGCAAACGGTTACACGGGCTATCCGAACTGCGTCCTCAGCCTTTGCGAAGTCGATACATGCAACTTCCGCGGCACATGCGATCCCGCGACAGGCGCCTGTGAGTGCGACGTCAATTACGCGGGGAGCAATTGCGAGCAGTGCTCAGGCTCCGGCACCTTCCCCGCCTGCCCGTAGCTAGCAAAGCGCTAGCTAATGCTTGTCCGGAGCTTGAGTTCGCTTCGGCGCACGCCTAGCGAGCGCCCGGTCGAGGCCGAGCTGGTAGTCGTAGCCGAGTGGCCGTGGCCGGCGTCGGTCTTTGCACCGAGATCGTGTTCCAAAATGTGACAGGGCTCTCGCGCCGGAAGACAACTCC
>JBIKMD010000717.1:0-3702 GCA_044359465.1 Myxococcota bacterium | reverse complement strand
CACTTTCGGTAACTTGTCTCGCTCGAGGCCTTCGCTAGCGACGGCGCCGAGTGTTTGGGTTTTGTCGTCGACCAAATAGATGGCGAATTGCTCAGCGCCAATCAGATTGATCGCAATCTCCGTGATAATCTGCAGCACTTCGCGAAAATCAAGCGTCGAGTGCAGCTGGTAGGAGGCAACGTAGAGGTTCGCTAGATTGTTGTTTTCTTCTTCTATCTCGACGTAGCGGTTGGCGAACTCGCGGTTCTCTTGCTCGAGTGATTTGAATTTGCTCTCGAGCTCGCCATACGTGGCTGGTGGACTACCACCCGCTTGCGCTTGAAGCTGCGCGCGAAGCTCGGCGTTTTCTTTGAGAAGACGCTCGGTAGTCTCTGCCGATTGGCGGAGTGTCTGCGCGAGGTCTTGATCTGTTATGCCACTGCTCAAAAGATAGTCCTCAAAGCTGCCACTTAGCGGTCTCTACAGGTTTATCTGCCACCTTGGGCACCCTCAAGTTTTTTTCCCGCACAGTAGTCTAGCAGGGCATCGCCAATCTTCGGCAGAGGAAGCACTAAGTCAGACGCCCCAGCCTCAATGACTTCCTTGGGCATGCCGTAAATCACGGCACTTTCCTTGGATTCGGCAATGACGGTAGCGCCCCGTTCACGCAGCTTGAGGGCCCCTACTTTACCGTCGGTTCCCATTCCCGTCAGAACGATGCCGAGCGCCTTGTTGCCAAAGGTGTCAGCCACAGAGAGAAACAGCTTGTCGATCGAGGGCACATAGCGGTCTTCGGGCTCTCCCGGGACGACGCGAAGTACGCGGCGCCCATCGACTCGCGAGATGATCATGTTGCCACCGCCCGGCGTGATATACGCAGAGCCTGCCAGCAAAGGATCCATGTCCTCGGCTTCCTTGATCTTGATCTTCGCTGTCTTGTCGAGTCGCTCCGCAAAGGCCTTGGTGAACTTTGCCGGCATGTGTTGGCAGACCAAAATGCAAGTCGGAATGTTTTCCTGAAGCTGCGCCAGCAACATCTGGATAGCTGGTGGCCCGCCCGTACTCGCGCCGATGCACACCAGGCGCAGCTCGCTCGCCATGGGTTGCGGCACCCGCTCTTTGGCCTGCGGTTCTTCTGGCTTGCGCTCAACGAGCTGCGGCATGCCAGCGGCCTTTGCAACGCCTAAGTTGTCCATGCGCAGATGCCGAAACAACATCACTTTGCCGATGAGCTCTTCGCGAATCACCAGCAAATCAGGTGAAATATGCCGCGTGGGTTTGGCGATGAAGTCTAGCGCGCCGAGCTCGAGCGCTTGGAACACCGACTGCTTCTTGCTGTGCGAGCTGATGACGATCACGGGCGTCGGCAACTTGCTCATCAGAATGCGCAAGAACGTGAAGCCGTCCATTTTGGGCATCTCGAGATCGAGTGTGATGAGATCCGGCTTGAGCTGCGCAGCCTGCTTGAGGCCTTCCTCCCCGTCCGATGCTTTGCCCACAACTTCAATCTCGTCGTTGCCCTGCAGAATCTCGGCAATCGTTTGACGGTTGTACGCCGAGTCGTCGATTACGAGCACGCGCACTTTTTTATCGGACATCGGAAGCGTTCTCCTACATCGGCCGGCGGTAAACGAGGTCGTTCTTGAGTGACACGATTTCGAATTCCGTCGACACGTTCAGCAGTGACTCACTATGCCCCAGCAGCAAATAGCCGCCTGGCCGCAAGCGTTTGAACAAATTGCGCAGCACGATTTTTCGAGCCGCCTCGTCGAAGTAAATCATCACATTACGGCAGAAAATAACGTCATTCTGTCCAACCAACGAGAGCCCTACGCTGTCGAGAAGATTCAGGTGACCGAAGGTTACGAGCTTCTTGATCTCGTCGACGACCTCGAGCTTTCCACCCTCTGCCGGACGGAAATAGCGGTCGATGTAGCGTTTGTCTGTGCTGCGAAACGCGCTTTGCGGATAACGCGCAGCACGCGCCATCCCGAGGACTTTTTTGGAAATGTCGTTGCCGAAAATCTCCACATCCCAGCCTGCAAGCAACTTGTGCTCGCGGCAGAGCATCGCAATGGTATAGCCCTCTTCTCCGCTCGAGCAGCCCGCGGACCATATGCGCAGGTGCTGTTGTTCCGCGTTTCTTGGAACCAAAATTGGAATGAGCTCGTCGGTAAAGGCGCGGAGCTGATAATCCTCGCGAAAGAAATACGTTTCATTGGTGGTGACGCGCTCGACGAGCTCATCGAGCTCAGCACGTGCTTTCGGGCTATACTTCAAATGCCGGTAGTAATCGGTGAACGAGCTCAAGCCGAGCGCACGAACGCGTGGCCACAATCTGCGGGTCACCATGTAGCGCGCAGGCTCCTCGAAGCGAATGCCGCAATACTCGTAGATCAGCTCACAGAGGAGCCGGTACTCGAGTGGCGACAGCATTTCGTCGAGCTCGTCGGCCATCAGCTCGCGTTCCCTCTATCCGCGAGCGCGTCATCGAGCGCCTGCTTCACCAGACCGTCGTTTTCGGTTCCTTTGCGCGCTGCGAGCAGCGGCGTCAGTGCGCGAAAATGACTCAGCGTCGTCACCGCAACATAACGCACGTCCCACTGAGGATGGCTCAGCAAACGTTCTGCGAACTTTGCGGCCAACGCTTCGTTGCGGGCAAGGACCACCCGCACGGCCTCTTTAATGACCTCGACGTCTTTGTGCGAGAGCAGGAACGAGAGCCAGCCAGACAGGTCTTCAGGAGCCACTTCGAACAATGCGGAGATCGCTGCGATGATCACTTGCGAACGATCACCTTGCACGAGCGCGGAAAGTGCTTCTTTTGTGCTCGCGTCATTAAAGCGACTGAGTCCGAGCGTCGCAGTGGCGGCCACCTCGCCGTCCTCGTCTCGTGACGCGACAATCAACGCATCGCGAAACTGCTCGCCTTTGAAGCGCTGCAAATGCGAAGCGACAGCTTTACGAACGAGCGGAGATTCATCGCTGAGTGCAAGCAACAACGCACGGCGCGCATCGGCAGAGCTCAGGGCCGCGAGCCCTTCAGCGGCCGCTGCCCTGACTTCATCACGCTCGTCTTTCATTGCGGCAAGGAGAAGCTGCAGATCCTCTTCACCTACGAGACGGCTCATCATGCGCCACACGAGCGCCACTTGGCGTGCGCCCAAATCAGCAGCGTGAATCCGTCTCAAGAAAAGATCTTTGGCCTCCCCACGGCGGTGCATGGCTGCTTCAATCAACACTTCTTCGAACAACCCGAGTGCCTCTTCGTCGGCACGTTCGAGCGCCTCGAGCACTTCCGCTATGACGATTTGATTCGGCACCTTGCCGAGCGCACGCGCGGCCATGTCGCGCATCTTCCGCTCACCATCGAGCATGCCTGCGACCAGCATACGAATCGCCCGCGCATCGCCGCGTTCTGCAAGCAAGGTGGCAACGAGCTCACGGGCCTCGTTAGAGACATGCAAAAAGGCTTCGGCAATGTGCGTCGTCGCCTCGGGCCCCAGATCTGTGAGTGCCTGCGCCGCCACCGGAAGCAGCGCATCTTCCCTGACCGCATCCAGAATGGGCCGCACGACGGAAGGGTCACGCGTGCAGCCAAGCACGCGCATGGCGGCGGCTACGACCTCCACTTCATTCGCATGCAGCAACTCGCCGAGTGCGACAATCGCCGTCGATTTCACGGAAGACACGGCGTCAAACAACAAATCTTGTTCACCCGAA
>JBIKMD010000714.1:0-3708 GCA_044359465.1 Myxococcota bacterium | reverse complement strand
TCCAATCTGGTCGAGCCCAAAACCAAAATCGTTTATCGCATTGGCGTTTCAAACACCGGGAACATTGCTGCGACTGGGGTGAACGTCACAGACAATATGCCGCTCAATACGGGCTCGCTCGAGGTCCTAAAGACGCCGCCAGGGTCTACCGACATGAGCACGCTGACCGGCGGCATCAATGGCACGGGGCTCGTGGATGTTCGTGATATCACCGTCCGGCCGGGCGATGTGTTTGAGATCCGCTACTCGGTGGATGTGCAATGCCCCATAGCGGATAAGTCTCGCATCGAGAACGCCGCAGAAATCTCGGCATCGGCTGAAGGCGCTCCGGGCGCGATCCTGACGTCGCCTACGCTGCGAGTGAACGACCCGAACAATGAGATTTGTAATGGCACCAAGCAGCCGACCGTCGTTGACCCCACACCTGGTAACGGCCTCACCTTCAATCGTGTGCTGCGAGGCGGCGCGGGTTGCTCGGAGACGAATGTCGTTTGGTTGATCGCGCTTCCGGGTTTGCTCTGGTTGCTGCGTCGTCGCCGGCAAGGCGTACTACTCGTTCTTTTGTTCCTGATGGCTTGCCGTACCTACGTAGCACCTCCTGCTGATCCAGAAGTGGTCGGCCCAAGTGGTGTATCTGCGGCAACAGGTAAGCCCGTGGCACCAGTGGAAATGAGCACGCCGAGTTGCCACGGCACCGAGCAAATGATCGAATTGCCGAGTGGCAAATGCATCGACCGTTTTGAGTCCATCGTCGAAGGCGGTGTCGCAATTGTGCGGTACGCCGCCACGCCTACCATGGGGGTCTCGTTCTCCGACGCGCAAGCCGCGTGCACAGCTGCGGGCAAACGCTTGTGTACTGCTGCGGAATGGGAACAAGGCTGTCGCGGCGCCGCGCAGCGTTTGTATCCGTACGGCAATCTCTTCGTCGCGGCTTCGTGCAATGGGTTTGATGCCGAGTGGGGCGAAGTGATCGAAGCCGGTGCAAACACGGCGTGCGTGAGCGACCTTGGTGTGATGGACATGTCCGGCAATGTCTCGGAGTGGATCAATGCGGACTTTCCGCTGCCCTCTGGCACTGTCGGTAAACAACTTCGCGGTGGGTCTTATCTTGGGAATCCGGCGGGTCTGACGTGTACGTCGCTGTTTGGCGCATCGACGAGCGAAGCAGATCCTCGCTCAGGCGTTCGCTGCTGCAAAGACTGAGCTCAGCGTCCGTAGAGCGCAAGCAAGCCACGGAAGCGATCGGCGACGTCAGCAGGCGCATCACTCTGCATCCGCCAGCCCCAATTGCCGGTGGGTGCACTCGGCGTGTTCATACGCGCATCGCCACCAAGTTTGAGCAGATCTTGCAATGGCACGATGGCTGTCTCTGCCACTGAAGCGATTGCAGATCTAATGAGTGACCACGCGATGTCGTGGCCATCAATGCCGTAGTAGCGACGCACGTGATCCCGCAGCCGCTCATCCGCTGCGTTCCACCAACCAATGGTGGTGTCATTGTCGTGGGTGCCGGTGTAGACCACAGAGCGTTTGTTGTGGTTGTGCGGCAGGTAGGCGTTGTCTGACTCGCCGCCGAAGGCGAATTGCAACACGCGCATCCCCGGAAACGCTAGGCCATCGCGAAGCGCATGCACGTCGTCATCGAGTGTTCCCAAATCCTCGGCGATCACTTCGCGGGTGCCGCCGATTGCAGCAAACACATCGTCGAACACAGCGCGTCCTGGGCCTGCTTTCCACTCGCCTGAACGCGCGTCTTTGGCGCCTGCGGGTACCGCCCAATACGCAGAGAACGCGCGGAAGTGATCGATGCGAACAATGTCACAAAGATCATACATACGGCGCATTCGGCGCGCCCAAAAGCCGTGCTTCGAGCGTTTGAGCGCAGCCCAATCATAGAGTGGGTTGCCCCAGAGTTGACCCGTTTCAGAGAAGTAGTCTGGCGGCACACCCGCCACTGCGGTGGGTAATGCGTTCGCATCCAAACTGAAGGCTTCGCGATCACACCACACGTCTGCGCTGTCATGATCGACGTAGATCGGCACATCACCAACAACCGAGACGCCTTTTGATTTCGCGTAGGACCGAAGCGCCTGCCATTGTTGCTCTGCAATAAACTGGAGTGCGGCTTGAACGTCGATTGCCTCGCGATGTTCCGTGCGTGCCGCGGCGATGGCCTTCTCCTCGCGGTCTCTCTGCGCTTTGGGCCAACGGAAGAAGGGGGCACCACCGTTTGCGGACTTGAGCGCGACGAAGAGCGCGTAATCGTCGACCCATGGATTCTTGTTTCGATAGGCATCGAGCGCCGCTCGGTCCTTAGAAAGTAGGCCTTTGGCGGCCTTAACGAGTAGGCCGCCTTTGAGTGCCCGCATTGCCTCAGCATCTAGCTGCGTGCCTAACGGGAGCCCGTTCGGTATATCGATGAAGTGCCCGAGCTGCCTCAGGTCTATGAGCCAGGGGCTCAGTGCGAACGCCGAGGTCGAAGAGTAGGGTGATTCGCCCGCGCCCGGCGGCACCAAAGGGAGCACCTGCCAAAGTTTGGCGCCTGCTTGCGCGAGCCAATCGATGAACCGCCTCGCTTCGGCGCCAAAGTCGCCAGTGCCGTGAGGGGAGGGAAAACTCGTGGGATGTACCAAGACACCAGCTCTTCGCATGGCGGCGCTGTACCAAAATCTTTGAGATGAGCAAAACCCGCGCGATGCTGAGCCATGGCGAGCTCATTCAAAGACAGGCTTAGATCGGCGTTCAAGGCCAGGGTGGTCCTGGTTGTTCCTATCGCGCTCATTGTTGGGTTGATCGTGTTCGAGTCGTTCACCGAATACGTACCGCCCTTCGAATATGGCATCAAAGCTTCGCGCTTTGGCGGCGGTATCATCAAGGACAAGCTCGAAGGTGGCCGCTGGTACTTCACCGCGCCAGGTGTGACCGTGCACCACTTCCCGCGCTCCGTGCAGATCATTGAAATGACCGACAGCGATAAAGAGCGCGCCGTGCCGGAAGCTCGCCTGATTCCACGCATCGAAGTCGACACCTCGGACGGTAGCAAAGTGAAGGTGGACGTCACCTTGCTCTATCGTATCAATGACCCGTTCCTGCTGATCGACAAGCTTGGGCCCGGGAAAAAATACGAAGCCACGGTTGAAACAAACGCGATCGGCGCGTTGAAGAAGAGCTTAGGCTCTCTGCTTGCCGAAGATTTCTATCACGAATCGAAGCGGGTCGAACAATCGAACAATGCGCGCGCCATGCTCAATGCGTCGTTGCAAGAGTTTGGCATGTCGATCGACCATGTGCTCGTCCGCCAATATGCCTATGAGAAGGGCTATCAAGAGCAAATCGAGAATCGCAAAGTACAGGACCAGTTGGTCTTTACCAACCAGTCGCTCGCCGAGGCGCAGAAAGAAGACGCCGCAAAACGGAAGATCGATTCGGAAGGTAAGGCGAACTCTGCGGTCGAACGCCAACGTGGTGAAGCAGAGGTGACAAAAATTCGCGCTGAGGCGGACCTTTACCGTCGCAAGAAAGAAGCAGAAGGCAACATGCTCGTGACGGTCGCGGGCGCAAAGGGTCAGCAGCTCGTCAACGCTGCTTACGCTTCTGCAGGCTCAGACAACTTGGTAGCCATGGAGATGGCGAAGGTGCTCGAGGGTATCGACGTACTGGTCGTGTCTGACACCAAAACCGGGTTCAACCCGCTAGATGTCGAACAGA
>JBIKMD010000715.1:0-3708 GCA_044359465.1 Myxococcota bacterium | reverse complement strand
GCAAGCATTCAAGAGCGCCAAAGCCGCGCTTCTTGCGGGCACAGTCTTCGAAAGCGAAGGCTCGTTCGTAAACGAAGACGGCCGTGTTCAACGCGTTCGCCATACGCATCCCGTCAAATGGAATGGCAAGGCCCACTTCGAATGGGTGGCGGCCTTGTCACACGGTTTGGACAAGGGCGTGGGCGCTAAGACCTTCGCGTGGCCGAACGCCGAAAGCGTGTTCGCAGACATGGCAGGGACGGTCAAAGGCTTCCAAGGCTTGCGCCTGATGGGACTTGGTCTTGGTGGCAAAATGCTCGGTAGCGGCGCGGCGAAACCCGCAGCGGCTGCCCCACAGGTGAACGCATAATGGACATGTGCAGCCAAACCTCAACGTTCCTTGGGCTCAGCGCCTATGACTGGACGTTTTTAGTTCTGCTCCCAGTCGCCAAGATTCTGTTCATCGTTGCCGTCGTCATTGGCATTTATACGCCTATGGCAACGCTCGTCGAACGCAAGCTGTCGGCGGCCATGCAAGATCGTATCGGTCCGAACCGCGCGTACATTTTCAAGCTCGGCGGCAAGCCGGTGACGCTCGGTGGTCTGTTCCACACCATGGCAGACGCCGCGAAGATGTTCATGAAGGAATGGGTCACGCCAGCCGCGGCGGACAAACCCCTCTTCTATCTGGCGCCGATTCTCGGGTTGATTCCTGCGCTCGTTACCTTTGCCGTGATTCCGTTTGGTCCGCCGGTCACGGTGTGCGGCCGCACGGTGTTGTTGCAAATTGCAGACATTAACGTGGGCATCCTGTTCATCTTCGCGCTCGGCTCGCTTGGTGTTTACAGCGCGGCGCTCGCAGGCTGGGCATCGAACAACAAGATGGCGCTCCTTGGCGCACTGCGCGCATCGGCTCAATCCATCTCCTACGAGATCACCTTTGGTCTCACGCTCGTAGGTCTCATGATGGTGTTCCAGACCGTACAGCTCGACTCCATGGTGACGCAGCAAAACTCCCTCGCCTGGGGCTTCATCCCTAAGTGGGGCGTGTTCCTGCAGCCACTCGGTTTCATTTTGTTCTTCACAGCGTCTATGGCTGAGAACAAGCGTATTCCCTTCGACTTGCCTGAAGGTGAATCGGAAATCGTCGGTTATTTCGTCGAGTACTCGTCCATGGGCTTCGGTCTGTTCATGACCACCGAGTTCATTGAGATGTCGGTCATCGGCTTCATGCTGACCACCTTGTTCTTTGGTGGTTACACGGTGCCGTCGTACATCGCGTCGAGCAATTCGTTGCTCGGCATGAGCATCAGCTGGGAAGGCTGGGCGTACGCGTTCTGGTTCCTCCAGCTTGGTGCGTTCTTCTTCAAGATGACCGTGCTGTGGTTGTTCCAGTTCGTCATTCGTTGGGCTCTTCCACGTTTCCGTTACGATCAACTCATGCACCTTGGCTGGCGCATCATGCTGCCGCTCTCGCTCGTGAATATTGGCGTGACGGCAGCGGCGATCCTCATGCCGGGCGATCCGGTCAACAACGTGCTCGTCAGCGGTTTGTTCATGCTCGGCGTGTTCGCGCTCTCGCTGTTTTACAGCAGAACACCTACGCGTGCGGCAGCGGGTCATGGACATGGTCATGACGACCACGGCGCGCATGGCCACGATTCGCACGGGCATGACGCCCACGGACATGCACCGGCACACGCCCCAGCAGCGCACCACTAACTAGGAGCTCGCGTCTTCGTTTGACGCGACGAGAGGTCACCATGGCAGGCAAAATCATCCAAGTCCGCGCTCGTGACGCCCAAATTGGCACCTATGAGAATTCATATCTGCCAGAAATCACCAAAGGCATTATCATCACGCTCAAGCACGTGGTGAAGAACCTCTTTGGTGGTGACGAGAACCGTTACACGCGCACCGTTAGCTACCCAGAAGAAAAGGTAGAGTATCCTGTGCGCTTTCGCGGCGCGCACCGTCTGACGCCACGTGAAGACGGCGCACCTCGCTGCGTAGCTTGCTTCATGTGTTCAACGGCGTGCCCTGCGCGCTGCATCAACATCGTTGCCGAAGAGAGCGACGAGAACAACATTGAGAAGCGCCCGAAGGTCTTCGAGATCGACGAGCTCAAATGCGTGTTCTGCGGCATGTGCGTAGAAGCGTGTCCGGAGGATGCAATCCGAATGGACACGGGCGAGCACGTCAAGCCGTTCACTAACCGCGCGGACGCGATCTATGGCAAAGTGGACTTGCTCGCCATGCTCGGCCGCCAAGAGAAGGTCGGCGAACAGCCGGTGTACCGTGGGGCGCATGAGCATCGTGCGCGCCAAGCGCCGCAAAATTCACCGGAAGGCACCTTGCCAGTCCAAGATAGCAAGCCCGAAGACGCGCACTAAGCGCGCACACTAAAAACCTCAGGTTCACGCCAGTTTCTTCGCCTGTGCCGATCAAGCCACTTAGCGCTGAGCAGCTCGCGTTCGTCACCGCAGCCCTCGCCCCCTACAACGTTTCCAGTCGTGATTTGCCGCTCGAAGCCCGAACGCTTCGCAAAGGCACCGTTTTAATGTCTGCGGGTGACCCCGCCGAGACAACCGGCGTGGTCATGTCAGGCGTTCTGAGTGAGTTCTATCTCATGCCTGACGGCACGGAGCGTACGCGCGGGTTTGCGCTTCCCGGTGCGTTTTTTGGCTCACTTTCGGATGCGCTCACCGCGCGGCCGTCACGTGTGTTCGTGCGTACGGAAGCAAACGCCGTCGTCTTGCTCACCAAGTGGAGCGCGTTTCGGGCGCTTGCGGCGCGCTCGCGTGAATGGGAACGCATGCAGGGCGCGATCGTACAGCAGTTGTACTTGCGCAAAGCCACGCGAGAATACGAGTTGCTCGCGCTCGATGCCGCGGGTCGCTATGCGTCGCTGATTGAGCAGTACCCAACCATTGAAACGCTGGTGTCTCAAACGCGTATTGCGTCGTACTTGGGCATCACGCCTGTGCATCTCAGCCGTTTGCGTGCGAAGCGGGTCAAAGCGCGCCAAAAAAAGAGCGCAGCGCGGCGTTGAAGGCGTCAGGTGCTTCGAGGAATGCCGAATGACCGGCACCTTCGAAGAAGACCACCTTGGCGTTTGGAAGCTGCGCAGCGCTCGCCTCACTCCGATCCCAACTCACAATGGTATCGTCTTTCGCCCAGGCGAGTAGCACCGGCATTTTGAGCGACGTGAGCAAAGGCCCAAGGTTGGCCGCGGGTGTGCGAAAGCTTTCCCACGCTTGAACTAGTTGGCGCGCACTTTCGTAACCCGCGGCCACGATGGCTGCGCGTTTGTGTTTAGCAACGTCGGCCTTCAAGATGCCCGCGTAGTAGTCAGCGAACCACTCGGCAAAACGCGCTTCGCCGCGCACGCCCTGCTCGAAATGCCGCAGCAAGGTACCGATATAGAGGCGGCCGATGAACGAGCTCCCTCCGGGATCAAAACCGCCAGGATTGGCGAGCACTAACGCGCGCACGCGTTCGGGATGTGCGGCGGCGTAGATCACAGCAGCCGCCCCTCCAATCGAATTGCCGAGAAGACTTACGCGGCTGAAGTGCAGCCCCTCCACAATGCCGTGGAGCAACGCAGCGTAGCGTGACGCACTCGCTGGCTGAGCATCATCTCCTGAGTAACCATGCCCAGGCCAGTCGACAGTAATCACGCGGAAGGCATCTGCCTGTGCTGCCTCAACGCCAGAAAAGTCGCCGCCG
>JBIKMD010000713.1:0-3709 GCA_044359465.1 Myxococcota bacterium | reverse complement strand
TATAAGGACTAGGCTTTCAGGGCGCGTTGAGATGCGCGGCGACAACACGCTGAAGCTCTTCGATATCGATCGGCTTGTACAAACGCTCGTTGCTCACGCGCTCGAGGAACGAGCGCGCGCTCGGTGTGAACGCGCCACCGGTCATGAACACCAGCTTCTCCGCGAATGGGTTTTTTGCGTCGCTGAGCGCGGTGAACAGCTCCATGCCGCCCATCTCAGGCATCACCATGTCGCAGAAGATCACATCAAAGGCTGCACCTGCGAGCAGTTGCGTGAGCGCTTCGCGTGCAGAAGTCATGAAGGTGATCTCATGGCTGCGCGACAAGAAACGTTCGAGCGAGCGGGCGAGGCCGGGTTCATCGTCAATGAAGAGCAAGCGGCCGCGCCGCGCGGTCTGGGCTGCATCCTGCTCATGACCTGCTGAGGGCAGTGTGGGAACGTGTAGCGGCGCGCGCTCGGCGATCTGTTCTTCGGTAGATTTTTCGGGCAACGCGCGCGTGCGAGAAACGTCTCCTAGCTGGCGAACGAGGTCGCGCACGCGGCCGCCGCCGTCGATGGCTTCGTTTAATGCGGCGATCATTTCACGTACTGGCTCGCGAACGGCAAAGGCTTCGAGCTGGCTGCCTTCGCTTGCATTGTCGAGTTTCGCTGCGAGGGCGCCAAGTAGCTCACTCACGTAGTTCAGGTTGGTCAGTGTGTAAGACAAGGGATTGTTGATTTCGTGCGCCACGTCTGCAGGGAGCGCGCCGAGTGATGCCATCCGTTCGTTGACCATCCGCTCAGCGACGAGCAACCGGCCAAACACCTGGTTCGCAGTGAGGGGAAGCGGCAAGAAGTCGTCTGCTCCAGACGCAAACGCCCGCTCTATCTCTGTTGGTACGGCATCGCTAAGGGTCACCAAAATCACCAGACGTTCCCCCGCTAGCTGCGCGCGCGTCGCACTGCAAACCTCGAGCGAGTCTGCGATCAGGAGTTGGGCGCTTGCCGCCTCCGCAGTGATTCGATGGCCGCGCCCTCGCACAATCGTCGCCAGCCAAGCGACTTGTGATGCGTTCTTGCTGACGATCGCGACATCCACGGCGGGCCTCCTTTCCACAAGGAGCGCGCTAGCGTAAAGCGAACAAACGCGTCTACTTGTAAGTTAAGCGCTGCAAGAAGCTGAATGATTTCGGGGTGAAAGCGGAGGCTCCCAAAAACCTAAAACTAGGAGTAAGGCCGTCTGATGCACGTCTTATTCGTTGTGTTGTCGCTCGCTGCAGATCCCATGGTTCGCCAGCCGCCGCAGCCAGATCCAGCGTCCTCGTTTCCCACCAATCCTGATCCGGCTGCGTTTCGTGATGACGCCATGACCGCACGGCCCCGGCAATCGCCACATACAGACCCTGGTATGGTCTACGTTCCCAAGGAACCGAGCTCGTTTCCGGCGTCTCTTCCCGTGTTTCAAAACGACGACGAGGATGACGAGAAAGTTGTTTACGGCCCACACAGGAAATGGCGCAAACGCCCGCGCAATATGGTGGGCTTCTCCGTTGCAGTGCACGGCGGCATGTTCATTCGTGCCCGCGAGCCGCTCGCTGATCTTGGTAACGCCATCGGTCCCGCCGGCGCGCCCAGCCGTCTTGGCGGTCTGTTCGATGGGGAGCTCGTGCTCGAGGTGGGTCGCCACCTGCGCATTGGTGGTGCCGTCGTTTGGTCTGAAGTGGGCGCCAGCGGACGCGGGCCAGATGCAGGCAGCATCGATATTCGTCAGACAGCCACCTACCGTTATTTGACCGGTGGTTTGCTCGTAGACGGCGTCATTCCGCTCGCTCGTAACGTCGACCTGTCAATCGGCGCCACGCTCGCCGCTGGGCAGCTCACTGTCGATGTGTTCAGCGCGCGCCTAGATGACTATGGAGATCTTGCCGTCGATTTGCGCGCCATCCCAAAGACGCAGCGCTTGCAACTGCAAGCGACAGCGCTGCACATTCGACCTGCCATTGGTTTTCGCATGAAGCTCGGCATTCGGCCCATTGCGGCTATCGACGTGCGCCTGGGCCTGAACGCGTATTTTACGCCTAGGAATTTCCTCCGTTTGTCCGACGAGCTACCCGTGCAGAACAGCCCAGAAATCATCGATCTGCATCCCTACCTCGTCGTTGGCATTGCGTTCGGCGATTTCTACAAGAAGGACTGACGTGCTCGAACCGTACGATTCGATGTGGCCGGTTGTCGACGCGAAAGCGTTTGTGCATCCGAGCGCTGTGGTGATTGGCAAAGTCACGATTGGCGCTGAGACCAGCATTTGGCCAAACACCACGCTGCGAGGGGATGACGGCCGCATTGTCATTGGTGCCCGCACCAGCATCCAGGACAACACTGTTTGTCATCTGACGGGCGGCCTCAGTGAGCTCTTCGTTGGTGACGAGGTCACCGTGGGCCATTCGGTCATCTTGCATGGCTGCAAAATCGCGAGCCGCGTGCTCGTTGGAATGGGCGCGATCATTCTGGACAACGCCGAAGTAGGCGAATTGTCGCTCATTGGCGCCGGCACCTTGGTCACCGCAAATATGGTCATTCCGCCGCGCTCGCTCGTGCTCGGTAACCCCGGCAAAGTGATCCGCGAAGTGAGAGAACGCGAGATTAGTATGATTCTCGGTGGGGTGGCCGTTTACGTAGAGAAGGCGCGTGAGTATCTTAGCGTGCATGGTGCCCCGTTGCGCCGAGGAGAAAAAGTATGACCCCAACCAAAAACAACCTGCCTGAAACCACACGCAAGACCGTCGTCACGCTGCTCAATGCACGGCTCGCGGATGTCATCGATTTGTTCAACCAAACCAAACAAGCACACTGGAACGTCAAAGGGCCAACGTTCATCGCCTTGCATGAGCTCTTTGATGACATCGCTGAGCATGTCGAAGGTTATGCGGATGAGCTGGCCGAACGTGCGGTGATTCTTGGCGGCACTGCTGAAGGCACCACACAAGTCGTTGGCAAGCGTACTTCGCTGGCCGAGTATCCGATCGATCTCAAGAATGCGCGCGACCATGTGGAAGCGCTGAGCGCGCGCCTGGCAGACTTCGCAGGCAAGACCCGCGTGGCGATCGACGAATCGGACAAAGCCGGCGACAAGGTCACTGCGGATTTGTTTACCGAGATCACGGCCGGCGTCGATAAGGACGTTTGGTTTCTAGAAGCCCACCTGCACGGCTGAGCTGTCCTTTGACGCTTAGGTGAGCAGCGCTCCCTGCGGCAGTGCGGCGGCAATCTCTGCCTCCAGCTTACTCGGCGTGCGTGTGGGTTTGAAGCGCTTCAGCACGCGGCCCTCCGGTGACACCAGAAATTTCGTGAAGTTCCACGCGACCGTTTTCACGCCAAGAAAGCCACGCGCCTCGCTCTTGAGCACTTGGTAGAGCGGGTGAGCGTCCGGTCCGTTGACAATCACCTTGGCAAACATGGGGAAATGCACGTCGTAGTTCAGCTTGCAAAACTCGGCGATCTGCTTTTCGCTGCCAGGTTCTTGGTTCATGAATTGGTTGCACGGAAAGCCCAGCACAACGAGGCCGCGCCCTTTGTATTTGCGGTAAAGTTCGTTGAGTCCCTCATACTGAGGGGTGAGCCCACATTTGCTCGCCGTGTTCACAATGAGGAGGGTTTTCCCTTTGTATTCGGCGAGGGAGGTCTCGGTGCCGTCAATGCGCGTGATGGGAATGTCGTAGATCGAGCCGTT
>JBIKMD010000712.1:0-3712 GCA_044359465.1 Myxococcota bacterium | reverse complement strand
GCGTTGCGGCCGTCGAGCACCTTCTGCATCACGAATTGCGGCGCGCGAACGTGGTCGTAGTCAGCGAAATTCCCGCTGACTGTCCATCGGTATTCGCCAACCAACCGCAAGTCGAGCAGGTCTTGATCAACCTGCTGACGAACGCGGCCCACGCCATGGCTGACGCCGGTGGACGCATTACGATTGGCTCACGCATCGAGGCAGACGAGGTTGTTTTGATTGTGAGCGACGAAGGTGGCGGGATTCCGTCTGAGAGTCTCGGAAAAATTTTTGACCCGTTCTTCACGACCAAAGCTGTCGGGCAGGGGACCGGTTTGGGTCTCTCTATTTCCCGCTCCATCATGTTGAGCTGGAATGGCAGTATTGCGGCCGAAAACATCGCAGATGGAGGCGCGCGTTTCACGTTGCGCTTCAAACAGGCGCAGCCGGGATGAGCTTTGCGGCGTAGCGATCGACTGTGCGCACGAGGTCGATGGCGCGCCATGGCTTGGGCAGAATTCCTCGAACGAGCCCTTCTTGCCAAATCTCGATGACCTCTTTTAGCTCGGGGAACGCAGTGACCATGACGACTTGCGGGCGATACCCTAGCTTGTGGATTTCGCGCACGAACGCGGTGCCGCTCATTTGCGGCATCGACTGGTCGACCAAGATCATCTGCACTTCATGTCCGGCATTGAGGTACGCAATTCCATCAAGGGCAGATTCCACTACATGCACATCGTACTGAGGGTACGATCTAAACGTGCGCTGAATCAGCTCGTTGTTTAGCGTCTCGTCGTCGACGGCAAGTATGTGAATCTTTTGCACCCAGACTCCCCGTAGTGGAATGCTACCCTGAGTTGTCTTGCAGCGCTCCCTATATTGTCAATGCCCAAAGGAGACTCGATGAGCTCGGCCGCCGATTGGATGCGCTTTCGTGAAGTGGAAAGGCCGCGACTGCGGGTGTTTGCGTTGTCGTTTGCTGGCGGCGCCGCTCAGGTGTTTCGCCCGTATGCGATGGGCTTGCCGGCGGATGTCGAGCTACGCGCATTTCAGCTTCCGGGAAGATGGAATCGGATCAAGGAGCCACCTTTTACCAGCATGGGCCCGCTCGTTGAGGATGTCGTCCAGTCGCTGACGTCTTTAGTCGATCTACCCTTCGTTTTTTTTGGTTATAGTTTGGGGGCGATCGTCGCGTTCGAACTCGCACACCGACTGCTCGAGCGTGGTTTACCAGCGCCCGCGCGGATTCTGCTGGTTTCGCGTGCGTCCCCCGATGCGATGCGAGCTGGCAAGGTCTTCTCGCAGCTTCCTGACGCCGACTTTGTTCACGAGATGGACTCCCGTTACGGAGGGATCCCCGAGGCAGTCAAGAAGGACGCGGAGCTGATGGCGATGGTGCTCCCTGCGTTGAGAGCTGACATGCAGACGCTAGAACGCTACGAAATTGCATCTCGTCCGCCGCTCGCGGTCAAGACGACTCTATGGTTCGGTGAAGACGATCTCACCCTCACCGAAGCGTCTTTGAGCGGATGGCGCGAACATGTGAACGTTGTTGCCATCGAGCGCTTTCCTGGGGGGCACTTCTTCGCGTTTCCGCCAAAGCCGGAGCATTTGCAAAAATTTGTCGCTTTTGCAGAAGGGGCGATTTGATTACGCAGCGCGGCGTTGCTCTTCGATGAGCTTGTCCTCAATGCGTGTCGCGCTGACCTTCACACCGAAGGTTTGCAGCAGCGACATGATGCCCACGTACAAATAACCAAATTGGAACAACACGACGAACGGCAAGGCGCCCCAGTGGTGCGCCTGAACCGCCAAATACACGGTCACTGAGTAATAGAACCCGAGCGCGATTTCCAAGTAAGGAAGCAAGGTCTTGGAGCCACGGTAGCTCTTGTTCTTCCATGCTTCGCCGGTCTTGAGGACGCCGTGTTTGGGTGTGCGGTGGAACGGCGTGTCGTGACCAAAGAGTGCTTCGAGCACGGCTTTGCTGTTCGAAAGCGACAGACCAATGCCGATCGACATGACGAACGGAATGTACTTGATGCGCTGCCAATTCGACTGGCCGATCTCCTTTTGCGAGAGCCAGTAGAACGAGCACATCGACATGGTCGCGGCCATGAAGCACGGAATGTCGAGCAAGAGCACTTCGACGAAGCTATGGTGCGCGCGCACCATGATCGCGATGGGCATCAGCAACGAGAGGAATACGAGCAGCGGATACGAGAAGTTCGCGGTGAGGTGGAAGAACGCTTCGGTCTTCACGCGTGGCGAAAGATTCGAGGCAAACAACTTGGGGAGCAGCTTGCGGGCGGTTTGTGCCGCCCCTTTGGCCCAGCGTTGCTGCTGGCTCTTGAAGGCATTGATGTCTACGGGCACTTCGCCCGGCGCGACCACGTCCTGCAGATAGACGAAGCGCCAGCCGTTCATTTGTGCACGGTATGACAGATCCAAGTCTTCCGTGAGCGTGTCATGCTGCCAGCCGCCAGCATCGACGATGGTCGATCGGCGCCAGATGCCCGCCGTACCGTTGAAATTGAAGAAGCGGCCGGAACGATTGCGCGCCGAATGCTCGATGACGAAGTGACCGTCGAGCAAGATCGCTTGCGCTTGCGTGAGCGGCGAGAACTCGCGATTGATGTGGCCCCAACGCACTTGCACCATGCCAATGCCTGGATCGCAGAAGTGCGGAACCGTTTGTTTCAAGAAGTCTGCGTCGGGAATGAAATCCGCGTCGAACACGGCAACAAACTCGCCGTCGGTTTTCGACAATCCGTTTTCAAGCGCGCCAGCTTTGTAGCCTGCGCGATTGGTGCGATGGATGTGCTCGATGTTGATACCTTGCGCGCGCCAGTACTCCACGCGAGCGCGAGAGATCTCGACGGTGTCGTCGATCGAGTCATCGAGCACTTGAACGGTGAGTCGTTCCCTGGGGTAATCAAATACACAGACCGCGTCGATCAAACGCTCAACGACGTAGCGCTCGTTGAACACCGGTAGTTGAACGGTGACCTTGGGCCATTGCGCGAAGCCATCAGGTTTCATGCGATCGCGACGATTATGGCGGTACCGATAGTAGAGGTACGCCATGTAGTAGCGATGCGTGCCGTACATCGAAAGCACTAAAAGTGTTCCGAAATACGTGACTAGAAGCGCGGTTTCGAGCGGACTCAACGACATCGTTAGGCTTCCAAATTACTGAGAAAATACCAATCGAGCCGCCGGCTTATAAAGACCTTAGACAGATTGGTCAAGCATTGAAGAGATCGCTTGGCGCAGTGCGTTGCCGTGCAAATCCGGACACTTATGCTTTTGTGGAGAGTTTCCCGCGTAAAAACTTGAGCAGGCGGTCTTCTGTGTCTTGCGGAACAGCGGCGGCCAGCGCGCGTTTGCACAGCTTTGTGGTGGCTTTATAGGTCGCCGCGCACGCCCGGCAGCCGGCACAAACGCTCAAATGCGAATCTACGATGACCACGTCATCCGTATCCAAGGCGCCGTCTACGTAGTCGAGCAGGAGCTCAGTGCAGTGTTTACAGTTCATTGCTCTAGTGCCCCTCAAAATACTTGTTCAGCGCTTCTCGAACGAACAACCGCGAACGATGCAGAATGCTCTTCACTGCCGGCACGCTCATGCCGAGTGTGTGGGCGATTTCTTCGTTCGAGAGGTTCTCGACGTCGCGCAGCACCAGTATGATGCGGTATTTCTCCGGGAGTTGCCCGATCGCTTCATTTA
>JBIKMD010000711.1:0-3716 GCA_044359465.1 Myxococcota bacterium | reverse complement strand
GCGTGCCTCATTCAGTTCATTGGCTTCAACGTGACCTTTTTCACGCAGTTCGTGCTTGGTACGCGCGGTATGCCGCGCCGCTACTACAACTATCCAGCGGACTTCGAAACGCTGCACAAGATCTCGACCATCGGCTCGTTCATCTTGCTCATCGGTTTTGTGCTCACGGCCGCGTACTTGTACGCGTCGCTGCGCTCGGGCGCGAAAGCACCGGCGAATCCATGGGGCGGCCTCACGCTCGAGTGGCAAACTGCCTCGCCGCCAATCACTGAGAACTTCATCGATACGCCGGTGGTGACGCACGGCGCTTACGACTACGATCACCCAGACGCAGCACCAGTTGTTCTCGCTTCAGTCGCTTCGATGTCCACAGGAAAGGCACCATGAGCGGGTCGCATTCAGATAATCCGTATCTCGCGCATCACTTTGCAACACCGCGCCAGCAGCTCGACTCGCAGAAGCTCGGCATCTGGCTGTTTTTGACGCAAGAAGTGCTGTTTTTCAGCGCGCTCTTCGTTGGCCTGATGATCTTCCGCTCGTGGTACCCAGACATGTACCACACCGCCGCGCACGAGCTGAGCGTCCCCATGGGCGCGTTCAACACGGTCGTACTGATCTGCTCGTCACTCACCATGGCGCTCGCGGTACGTTCGGCGCAAATGGACACGCCCAACAACAACAAGACCACCTTCATGTTGTTGTTCGTGACACTCGCGCTCGCGGGTGTGTTCCTTGTGGTGAAGTACTTCGAGTACAGCCACAAGTTCCACGTGGGCACCTTGCCGGGTCGTTTCTACAACCCAGAGGCGCATGACTTCCCCACTGCGCTCAATGCGTTCGACAACTCCAAGTTGTTCTTCGCCTTCTACTTCTGCCTGACCGGTCTGCACGGCATCCACGTCCTTGGCGGCATGGTCGTCATTGCCTGGCTGATGGTTCGCGCGCGTCGCAACGAGTTCAACTCCAAGAACTTTGCGGCCGTCGAGTGTGTTGGCCTGTACTGGCACTTGGTCGACTTGGTTTGGATCTTCTTGTTCCCGCTTCTCTACTTGGTGGGGTAATCACATGGCTCACGCAGCAGAACATCACGACGACGAACAACACATTGCGCACATCACCCCGCTGAAGGTTTACTTTGGTGTTTGGGCAGCGCTCATTGTCGGCACCATCATCACGGTGGCCGTCTCCTACGTCGATTTCAACAAGATGCTTGGCATCTCGAACGTCAACTTGCTCGTTGCCATGCTCGTCGCCACGACCAAAGCCGGTCTTGTGTGCGCCTTCTTCATGCATCTGAAGCAAGACAACAAAATCTTCGCGGTGACCTTCTTCAGCTCGATCGCTTTCTTGGCCATCTTCTTCATCTTGACCTTTGCGGACTTGATGACCCGCGGCCAAGTTGATCCCCACCAAGGCACCTTCGAGAAAGACCACCGCATCCAAAAGCCAGTCGCCGCCTCAACTGAAAAACACAAATAATGGGGATAGGCGCCATGATTTTGTCCAAGCTCTGGACAGCTCGCGCCTCGCGCTGAAGGCTCCGGCCAGCCCATGACCGCGACCATAGCGCTTCTTATCCGCGAGTTTCGCCGCTTCTACCGCGATCGCAGTCGCATCATTGGCACCCTCATCACGCCGCTGGTCTTATTCGCGTTCATCGCTGGTGGGTTCTCAGGCGTCGCGCCCATCGCGGCAGGCGAGCGGCTTTCGAGCTACTTGCTCCCAGGCACACTCGCGTTGTCCGTCATGATGACGGCTATCTTCTCCACCATCTCGATCATCGACGACCGAAAAGCCGGCTTCCTCCAGAGCGTCCTCGTCGCGCCCGTTTCTGCTCCAGCGCTCATCGCCTCCAAAGTGCTCGCGGGTGCCCTGTTGTCCGCGATTCAGGCGACGCTTGTGTTGGTACCTTTAGCGCTCATGGACCTCACTTTCGATCTGCTTCTTTTGCCGCGCACCCTGTTAACCCTCACAATGACCGGCGCAGCGCTCACCGCACTCGGTTTTGCCCTCGCTTGGTTCAACGAGACCACCCAAGGCTACCACGGCATGATGAATGGCCTGCTCATGCCTATGTGGGCACTGTCGGGCTCGCTCTTTCCAGCAGAGGGTGCGGCCCCCGTGCTCAAGGCGATCATTGTTTTCAACCCGCTGACCCCTTTTGTCTCGTTGATCCGCTCGGCGTTGCGCACGGGAGCGATTCCTTTGGAACAGTGGTTGCGTCCGCTGCCCTGGATGGTGGTGTTCCTCTTGCTTGCCTTCTTCGCCACGCGACGCACCGCCCGCGCGGTGTCTACGTGAAACGCCTGCTGCTTGTTCTCTTCTGCGCGTGCGGGGCTGAACCGGTCCGTGACGTCGAGACCAAGCCAGAGCTCACTTTCAAGGCCATGCACTTTGCGCACTATGAAAACGGCAAGCTCATGTTTGCCGCCAACGCACGCAAAGCCACCGGCGACTTGCGAAACGGGCTGGAGCTCACGAACGTGAGCGTCACGCACCGCGGCTTCGATCCCGTGGGCAACATCCTGATCACGGCCAAACAAGGGCGCATTTCAACACAAGGCAGCGAGGCCAGCGACATGGAGTTTGCTGGCGGTGTCATCATTAAAGATCAGCACGGCCGTGTGTTAACCACCGAAAGCGCCACTGGCTCCTTTGCCGAAAAGACCATCAGCGCACCTGGCGCCTGCGTGCTCACGAGCCCTGAGCTCAAGTTGAACGCTAGCGGCGTGCAGGGATCTCTCGACACCATGGAGTTCACACTCAAAGGACCGATCACCGGTCTCTTCGACGCTTCGCAGCGCTCAATCCCAATTCGTCACTAAAAACAGCCGTGTTCCGTCCGGGGCCACCGCGCACTTGATCTCCAGGTCCCAGCTCGGAAAGTGCACCCACTGACTCGCCTGGTACCCAAGGATGATCTTCTCGTCCGCGGCGTACACTTCCTCGAGCTTCACGGCCTCCTCGTTTGGTGCCTCGTAGTCCGCAGGGTCATACTGCGCTGCCTCTTCCTTGATTTGCTTGGTGGCCGCAGCATTCACCGCTTTCACTGCTGCACTGAGCGCCGTTTGTAACTTCCCGGGCAATTGGCTCAGTGCCACCGGCTTTTTGTGTTCCGATCCCTCCAGCTGCGCTGCGCGCTCGAAATCTTTCATGCCGTATTTGGCGATGAAATTCTTCGCATACGCCTTGAGCGAAGGACGGTCGAAACGACTGTTTTGGTAAACGAGTGCGTCCTCAGTCTCGCGGAAATCAAGCTTTCCGTCGTCGGAAATCAGCGCGGCGAGCGTGTGTTTCGCCTCGCCGAGCGTGATCTTTTCTCCACCGTCACTTTGCGGTGATTTTGCTTCTGTGTAGCGCGCATAGGCCGTTTGGCGAGTGGTGGTCATGGTCGCGCTTATCGGGCGTCACGACTGCGACGTTGCGTCGATAAAGTGTGGAAATAGACAAAGGCTATCGTCTGTTATGCCACGCTTATGCCATGGCGGGGGCAGATGAAGCACAGACCTAAGCTCGCACTGTTCGTAGCGATTTCACTCGCTGTGCACATTTGCGTCCTGTGGTTTGTTGGGCGCGCGCCCCCACCCCAAAAAGCCAAGCTGCCGCCGCTCGCGCTTTCCTTGCGGGCCCCGCCGCCCAAACCGGTCGACGCGCCGCCCAAACCGGTCGACGCGCCGCCCAAACCCGTTGAGGAAGAAAAACCCAAGGTCATCCCT
>JBIKMD010000710.1:0-3717 GCA_044359465.1 Myxococcota bacterium | reverse complement strand
AACGTCACGGCGCTTGCGCACGCGGAACGAGACTTGACGAATGCCAGGCTTGTACTGGCTGTAGCGGTCTTTCTTGAACTCGTCTTTCGCTTGCCAAATCCACAAGTGGAATGGCCCAAAGAACGCTGCCGTCTCATCTGGCACGATGTAACCGCGCTGAAATCCGAGGTCACGCAGCGCGAGCTCGTAGAAGCTGAGGGCCTTCTCGAAATTACGCACCGTGAGGTGAATCTGATCCAAACCGTGGCAAAGCATGTGTTCAAACGCTCCTAACTAGGCGGCTATGCGAGGTTCGACTCGCGTGCAAGCCTCGGATTCACTTGTCTCAGGCCAAGCCAGGTTCACTTTGACCTGCCGTTCTTCAAACCCGACACTGACTCACGTTTCAACAACAGGCCCGCATGTGTGACAAGCACGTGAACTGTGTCGCATTTGGCGTTTTTGAGGCATCGCGCACTTATGATTTCGATTGTGCGCAAGTGCCCTTTCATCTACAGGCGTGCCAACTCATTTGTGCTGTGAGGAACGAATGCGCCACCGGAATGCTGTTTTTGTCCTTGGTTGCCTGCTTGTGTCCTCCACGTTGCCGCGCTGCAATTGCGATAACCAGCGTCTTGGTGCGGTGAAACGACCCGCCACTTGCACCACAGACACTTCGCTCTGCCCTCCGGCCGATACGCTGCCGCAAGAAACGCCGCCGGTTGTTGAAGATCCGCCGGTGGTTCCGCGTGATCCACCTCCTCCGCCGCCCAAATGCGCGTACGGCAACGTGACGGGCCGCGTGTGCGCTACGGACCAACGCACCTGGGTGAACGGGGCAGAGGTCGTCATTGAAGCGACGGATTGTGATGGGTCTGACTTTCCAGTCAAAGCCGTCACCGACGAAAACGGCTACTTCACTTTGAACGATGTGCCAGTGGGCGCTTGGAACGTGCGCGCGGAGCTCGGTCAATTCACGCAAGACATTCAGGTCACCGTCACGGCAGACACAACCAATACGCTCAAAGAAGATGAGCTCTGCGTCGCACAAAAGGACGTCAAGATCGCCGTCATCACAGGGATGGGCGACAAGATTGAAGATCTGCTCGACAGCTTGTCACTCACTTACACAACGTACAGCGGTAAGGATCAGTGGTCCGCGCAGGGTGAGCCCTTCCTTCGCGATCTCGCTGCCATGAAGCAGTTCGACATCATCTTTGTGAACTGCGGCGCTGCGCGCAACACCCAGGGCGGCTCGAACATCAACTTGGGCAACAAAGCGGCGCAGATCCAGGCCAACCTGCGAGACTACGTGCAAGCCGGCGGAAGCCTATACGCGAGCGATTGGTCGCTCCTGTTTGCGTACTCGGTCGACAGCACCAAGATCGAGTTTGCCACGCGCACCGGCGCCGCGATCGCCAATGGCATCAAGACGAACGAGTTCATGGGCTACGCTCCGCAAAACGTGACGACCCAAATCACCGAACCAGCGCTCTCGGCTTTCCTCGGCAAATCTTCGGTCAACATCAACTTCCCGCAAAGCTCGAGCACGCACTGGGGTCTCATGGAGAACATCGCTACCGACGTGGGCGTACTAGTGAATGCGCCGAGCGTGAAATTGTGCGGTGCTTCCAACTCGAACTGCGACGCGGGTCTCAGCGCCACCAACATTCCATTCGCGGTCCGCTACAAGCTCACGCCGCCCGGCGAGCGTGGCGGCTGGGTGACCTACACGTCGTTCCATAACCAAGCGCAAACGGGTGACGATGTAGCGAACATTCTCAAGTTCCTCATCCTCCACCTCTGACAGTTGCTACGCGCTCGGCGCTCAGAAGAAAGCAGAGAAACTCAGCGCCGCATTCGCCCCGCGCGTTGCTTCGGCGCCTCTGAACACGCCCACGTCTGCGCCCGTCGAGAGCGAGAGCGCGACGTCCTTGTTTTGAAACCCTAGGCCAAGTGAAAGCTGCGGCGGCAATACACTTGGATGCCGCACGTCAGGCACCACTGCGCCTGCCGCCAGATAAAAACCGTGCAGGCCAGCGATGAGCCCACCATAAGCCGAAACGCCGGCGGCACTCGCGTCAACACCGCCACGAAGCTCCAGACTCGCGGAGCCACTGTGCGCCCGAATGGACAGATCACTCGCCGCACCAAAGGCGTAAAAATCAGAAAACACATTCTGTTTTTGTGAGCTCACGATTCCAAAGCGCAGGTCCCGGGTTTTTGGATCTTGCTCGAGGCGGTAGTCCGTCACCTGGCCAGGAATGAAACCGATCAGATTCCGCAAACGCACGCCGACGCGATAGTCGAAGTTGCTGCCGAGCTTGCCATCTACTTGCGCGCTCACTTCTCGCACGCCGGCACCAACGCCGGTCGCCTCGCGCACACGGAGCCCGGCTTCCACTTTCACACCGAGACCGCCAAGCACCCCATCGACTCGCCCTACGAGCGCCTCGCCTTTTTTCTGAACGTCCTCAATGCGTTTAGCTGCTTTTTCCGCTTCGCCATCCGCCAACAACGCCAATGGATTGGCCTGGGTATCACGAACGAATGAACGTGCATCTTTGGCGAGCGAGGCTGCATCTCCAAGCAAACCACGCAGCTCCGAAACGCCCTCAAAGGTCGTGTGCGCAATCGCAGACACAGACACCATCAGGGTGCGGAGCGGAGCAAGGCCTGGCGCTAGTGGCGTCGGTTGCGGCGAGCCCATTGGCACAATCGTTCCGAGCGTCACCCCAACGCTCAAACGCGCGCTAGCCTTGTCGCCGCGCGCTTCTGCGACATGGAGCCGCAATGTGCGATCCATCTCCAATGCGCCACGCACAGCCGCGGATGCCGAGTAATCCATGGGGAGCGCTGTCGCGCGCGCGAGCAATGCATCTGCGTTGTTCAGCAAGCGCTCGGTCATGCCGAGCATCTTTTCCGTTTGTTCGAGGCGATCGAGCACCGGTCCGGCGGCACCAAGAATCGCCGCCGCATTGCGCGAAGCAATGGCCGATCGAAGCGCTTTGACTTCTGGACCCGAGCGGAAAAACGCCAGCTCGCTCTGAACTTTGTCAGCCAGCTCGCGCGCCTGTTTTTCGAACGCCATGGCGTCTTTGAGCAGCGGCGTCATGGCATTCATCGTTTGCGCGAGACCGCTCAGCTCGGCGCTAGCATTTGCACCAATACGCAGCGACAACGTCTCGACGGGCTTACCCCAACCATCACCTTGCCCTGGGGCTGTGACGCTCAGCGAGAGCGCACCGGCTCCACCAGCGAGAGGCGTGCGCCGCAGCAAAGGATCCGCCAACCCCAAAGGTAGCCCGGTTCGAAGATTGCCAGTCAAATGGCCGTTCGCTGCGGCGTAGGAATCGTAACCCATGCCGCTCGTCGCGATAACCCCGAGGCTCATGGAAAACTGCGGCCGCAAATCGAAGCGGTCGGAGCTCGGCCGGGTCAACGCATCACTCGCCGATTGAAGTGAATCCGTCAGGCCAAGGGAATTTGGCACATCCCCGTAGGAGCGAAGCCCTTCAATCTTGAGACGGTCGTCCAGCAAGCTGACGGGTGGAGCCATGACTCTCTATCGGCCGTAAAAGTCTGAGTGTTCCCACAAACGTCAAAAACGAGTGACGATTCGCGAAGAAAGACCAGGAAAATGGCCCATGTGCGCTATAATGACGCATAGTGTCGCTCAAAAACGAAGCAGCCCAGCTCACACACGTTGCGCAGCTCCTCGACCGCGGCGTGGATCTA
>JBIKMD010000709.1:0-3718 GCA_044359465.1 Myxococcota bacterium | reverse complement strand
TCCGCGTGTGGTGGACGTCATGTTGCCCTACTTCACGACCCATTTTGGCAACGCGTCCTCACGCGAGCACGCCTTCGGTTGGACGGCGGCACACGCGGTTGAAAGAGCACGCGAGCAGGTGGCCGCGCTCATTGGCTGCACGGACCCCAAAGAAATCATCTTTACGAGCGGCGCCACGGAAGCGAACAACTTAGCAATCAAGGGCATCACACACGCACTCAGCGCGCACGGCAGCCACGTTGTAAGCGTGGTGACTGAGCACGCGAGCGTACTCGAAGCCTTAGCGGAGGCGCACCAGACGCTCCTCCCCGTGAACCAAGAAGGGTATCTCAGCGTTGCGGCAGTGGACGCCGCGCTCACCCACGAAACCGTGCTCTGCTGCGTGATGCTGGCAAACAACGAGATTGGTGTGATCCAACCGCTCAGCGAGATCGCCGCTGTGTGCCATGCGAGGAACGTCCTGCTTCTGAGCGACGCCGTGCAAGCCGCTGGGCACATTCCGGTCGATGTCACTGCGCTTGGCGTAGACGCGCTCACCCTCTCTGCGCACAAGCTACACGGCCCCAAAGGTGTGGGTGCCCTGTGGCTCCGCCGTAGCAAACCGCGCGTGCCCATGGACGCGCTCCTGCACGGCGGTGGACACGAACGCGGCTACCGGGCGGGCACGCTCAACGTGCCGGGGATTGTTGGATTTGGCGAAGCCGCGCGCATCGCTTTGCTCGAGCTGGCATCGGAACGTACACGGGTGGCTCAGTTGCGTGACAGACTGTTCGGAAAACTGCGTGACGTGGTGCTGAACGGGCCATCGCTTGCCGACCGTTTGCCGCACAACCTGAACGTGTCCGTGCCTGGCGTGGATGGAGAGACCCTGCTCATGGAGCTTCGTGACATCGCCGTGAGCAGCGGCTCTGCGTGTGCCTCCGCATCGCTTGCCCCTTCGCACGTTCTGCGCGCCATTGGCCGCTCAGATGACTTGGCGCACGCCTCCCTGCGTTTTGGCCTGGGCCGTTTCACCACCGAAGACGAGATCGACCGTGCCGCTATCCATGTTTTGAACGCGATCGACAAACTAAAGCGAAAGGACTAGCCTTTTCTCATGTTGACGATTCTTAGCGACGACGACGAAACGTTTGCCCAAGGCTCACCCGAGTCGCTACCTGATGGTCCCGCCGTTTTCACACTCAGCGAGAAAGCCGCGCGGCAAGTGAGCAAACTCTTGCTCGAAGAACAAAAAACCAAGCCGGTCAAAGCCCTACGCGTTGGCGTTCGCGGTGGCGGCTGCAGCGGCCTCCAGTATTTCATGGAGTTCACCGGCGACCCGGAAGCCAGCGATCATGTGCTCACACAGCACGGCGTCACCTTCTACATCGACCGCAAGAGCGCCCAGCATTTGCATGCGGCTGAGCTCGATTTTTCGAGTGGCATTCAGTCTTCCGGCTTCAAATGGAAGAATCCAAACGAGAAGAAGAGCTGCGGCTGCGGCGAGTCCTTCGCCACCTAGCTCACTCGACAAAGGTGAAGGTCACTTCACTTGCACGTACGTTCGCTGCCTTCACATCTAAATCAGCAGTGAGCAGATAGGTTCCGGGTGTAGCGGAGGCCGTCGTCGTGATGGTCACAATGGTTTCCCGATTCGGCGAGACCAACGTCGCCGGCTCAAAGCTACACGTGACGCCCGTGGGCGCATCGTCTGTTTGGTCCGCCGAGCACCTTGGCGTGATCTTGATACCGTTTACGATACTTGCGCCTGCGCGGTTAACCACATCGTCAGTCACATCAAAAGACACAGGGAAACTGAGGCTTTCGCCGCGCTTTAACTTCACGCCCGCAACCCCCTCCACCATCGTTTGAGGGTTGGTGTGCCTCACTGTGAGGTTAAGATTGCTTGAACCACACGCCACAAGACCAGCAACGAGAACCACTGGAGAAAAACGAATCATACTTGCTCCTTGCCGCCCAGTACGTGGAGCGCGAGCGAGTTGGCCCTCGAAGGCTTCATTTAGAATCGAAAAGTTGCCGCGGCATCGAAGCCAGACCCGCTCGGAGCGACCACGAGCGAGGGCGCCTCTGGCCAGGGCCACAAGGCAAGTGCAGCACTTGCGCTGAGCACGCTAGCAATGGCGGTACCGATCGCAAGGTTGCGCGCAAGCTCGGCTTGGTTAGCCGCAGCGATCGCGCTCCGCTGATAAGGCGTCCGTTCGAACTCAGTGCGGGCCGCAAGGGCCACACCGAGACTCACGCCCGCTGCCGCAAGTGAGGCACCGCTGACCGTCCACAACGTGATCGCGACGGGTTTGCGCCAGTCGCTAGCTTCTTTCATTGCGCTGTCGACGAAGGCGACCGAAGGTGCGCCAGTACTGTCCACATAGCCACGATAATAGCTTGCGTCGTAGACTGCAGCGAACAGCCCTTCGCGGTAGGCGTCGTCGATACTACCTCGCGTCTCGACGTTGGCGTCAGTGAACAAGAGTGATGAAAATGTCCTGCGGGCGTTCGCCAGAAAGGACGCTTCGAGTCCCCCACTGCGCACGAAGACCTTGGTCGCAACAGGGAGAAAGACAACCGCTGCCTCGCGCAGATTCGCGTCCAGATAACGTTCTCCGTTTGCGAGCTCTACTGAAAAGCGCCCAAGCTCTCCGCGGCGTGCTTCTAGCGACGCCATGTTAGTGAACGAGCGAAAATCCACGAGCGCTGCCCGAGGCGCGGCGCGCGGCGCTTCGGCGATCACTGTGGGCACAGCTCGCGGATCTTTGAGATTCCGATTGGCAGCAGCCATGAACGCCTGCGCCTCGCTGTATTCCACCCGTCCATCGTGGTTGATGTCTGCGGGCCCAACCAGCCCAGACAGAAGCTCATGCGTAAACACGCCGGATTCGATACGAGACCACTCGTGTGATTCCTGCGCCGACGCACTCGCGAGCAACACGCCCACATGTGCGGGCATTCGTTTTTTGGCGAGCAACGGCGCTTCGACGAGATCACCCTCTATTTCTCGATCAAACATGCCGCGTCCGAGCACGACCGCTTCGGCATGGCAGGCATCGACGATCAAATGAACATGGGTCGCAGGCAGCAACAGCTCGGCTTCGAGCATTGAGCGGTCAAGCGCACCGTCCAGGAAGGACAGCGCCATGGCGCCTTGCGCATTCGGTGCACCATGACCGCTATAGACGAAATAAAACGTCGTCGCGTGACCAGCAGCGCGATCCGTTTCGAGCTGCGTGGCAACGCCACGCAAGGCGGCTCTCAGCTCGACCAAAGACGGCGGACGCACCACAGTCGAAAGCTCAGCATAACGGCGGTGGGTGCTAGCATCGAAGGACGACAAGACTGTCACGCTGCGGGCGAAGTGAGAAAAAAAGCCGGCATACCGAGCGGCATCATCATCTGAATAACGCAGCGTTTTCAGCGTACTGCCGAGCGGTGGCTCGTTGTTACCAACGACGATTGCGTACGACCGCGATTCGGCGTGTGCCTGCGCACAGAACAGAACGACGAAGAGCACCCCTTTCACGGGAGCACTGTAAAGCTGCGTTCTACGCGAGTGAGCTCGTCGAAGCGCGCGCGAAGCTCATCGCGAGTGAGTCGTTCATCGGAGAACAACCCCCAAAATTGATGAGTGCCAACCGCATGCTCGCGTAGCAGAATCGCCTGACCCAGCTGGTGGCGCCCGCGCTCAATAGCGACGTTCGTAAAATACCAAGTCACAGTTCCATCG
>JBIKMD010000708.1:0-3723 GCA_044359465.1 Myxococcota bacterium | reverse complement strand
GAGAAGAAACCCAAGGTTTACGATCAACCTAGCAGCGAGCCGGCGGATCCGGATGCCTATGTTCGACCGGGCTTTGGACCACCAAGCTCCAAAAACTCGCCTGTGCGTGATGATATTGAGCTCGGCTACCGCCGCCTGATGCGCAAAGACCCGTTTGGGGCGCTCAGCGCGTTTCAGGACGCCTTACGAAAGAATCCGGGTGACGTGGGCGCCCGCATTGCGATTGCCGAGTCGTACTATCAGATCGCGTTGTTCTTTCAGCGCCGGGGGCGTCACCCTGAGGCGCGAAAGAGCTACGCGGAGGCACTGCAGGCGGATCCGAGCCTGCTGAACGACGAAGACTTCAAATGGCACTACGAGCTCATTCACGCGCCCAAACCTGGTGATCCTCCTCCCGCTGTTCCGCCAAAACCCGTGGTGCCCGTGGATGATGGGCGCGCCAAGTTTCTGCAGCGCAAATGGATTGGTCCGCATTTGGTTGTTGGCCCGGATTCGCTTGCTGGTCTCGGTGTAGGCGCCTCGTTTTTGCCGTTTTGGAGGATCGAGCTCGGGCTCGATCCCGTGTTCATCGCTATGCTGGCGCGTTTTGTTTTCTTCGTCCCGAATTGGACGTTTACGCCGTATTTGTCTCTTGGGGGGCGGCTTGCGCTGCTCAATCCGCCCGTCGGAAAGCTGCCGCAAAAGGCCGGGCTCGAGATCTGGACCACGAGTTTTGTGACGCTGTCCGCCGGGATTCAGTATTCGCACCCCATTGGTTTCTACGCACAGCTAGGCATTGCGATTCTGTTCATTGGCGACCAGCGGGTGGGGAATGTGAACGTGAGTTTGGGGCCACAAACGCCTGGCACCTTCGTTTACCCGGTGCCACTGCCACAGTTGTCCTTGGGCTGGCTCTTCGGTGGCTACTAGCCGCGACAACCGTTTCGTCCATCCGATAACAGTTTGGGTTGAACAAAATGGGCGCAGCGTATACACCATGACACGCAAATGAAAGTGATTTTCAAGTTCACCCGCTATGCGCGACGCCGCTTGCGCTTGACGCTCGCTATGGGCCTTGCCCTAGCGTTGCATGTGGGGCTTCTCAGCTTTCAGCCATCCAACGCCGCAAGCATGTCTCGTCCGCGCGTTGCAATGACCATCGTCACCCCCCCTAAGAAGACCGATTTGCCGCCGCCTTCTGCGCCGGTGGCCTCTCCAGTCGTGCAGAAGAAGATTGCAAAGCTCGTAGATGCGCCGCCGCCAGCGGCGGAAGCAATTGCAGCGCCAGTTGCACAGCCCGTTGCTGAACCTACGACGGTCGTGGCGGCAACCAGTGAAAACGCGGCGGTTGTTGCTGTGGCTGGTGGCGGAACGAAGGAAAACACTGGAGCCAGCGTCGGTTCACAAACGCCTCCGTCTGCTCCTGCTGCCAAGCCAGGGCCGAGTGCAGCGGAAGTGTCCAACATGCTCGGCCAATATTCAGGCTGGCTGCACTCGCGCGTCGATGGTTTGAAGCACTATCCGTTGCAGGCGCGTCGTATGCACATTGAAGGAGTCACCAAAGTCCTGATTCGAGTGGCCCGCAATGGTCAGCTCGTGGGCGAGCCGCGCATCATTAGCTCCTCACATCCGATCCTGGATGCGGAAGCGCTCCGCATCATTTCGCAAGCTGCTCCATTCCCAGCGCTGCCACGCGGCACGGATGAGAGCGTCGAGTTCACCATCCCAGTTAGCTTCGCGATCGCAACCTAGGCTCAGAGTGCGTTTTTTAGTGCCGTGAAGGAAGCGAGCGCGCTGCCTTTGGGCCAGGCGCCTTGGCCGCCGAGAAACAACTTCACGCCACCAGCGGTGCACGCTGCGCTGAGTTGATCGTATTGCTCGCGCAAGCGTTTGGCCTGTTTTGATGCGGCCGATGCAGAGATGGCTAGTGCCTTCACTTCGCTTTGACGAGCCACGCGGCACAGCTCCTCGGTTGGGGTCGCGCGGCCAGACCAGAGTGTTTGATAGCCCGCTTCTCGGAAGACTAGCTCACAGAGCGCGAGCGCTAGCGTGTGTTCGTCGCCAGGAGCGCATGCCAGCATGGCGGTAGGCGCACGTGGCGCGACAGGCATCAAGTCGAGTGCCCTACGCAGTGTGCGCAGTAGGCGTTCGGAGATTAGGTGTTCCTGTACGATGGTGAGCCGTCCATCGATCCACTGGGTACCGAGCGCATGAAGAAGGGGGCTGAGAGCGTCGGCGGCTGCGGCCCAGCTTTCTAGCCTGCCGCGCAAGTCGAGCAGCCGCGCCAGCACTTCGTAGTCTGAGCGATTGAGCAAAACGTCGATCCACTCAGGCGCCGCCGACTCCGCTGCCACAAGGGCAAGCAGGCTCGTTTTGCTGAGGCGCCGGTGACCACCGGGTGTTTTGAAGTGCGCGATGCGGCCTTCGTCCGCCCAGCGTTTGATCGTGGAGGCGCCAAGGCCGGTGAGGGCGGCGGCGGCTTGGGTGGTCACCAAATCGTCCATTGGTCGATTATGGGCGAGCCAAGACCGAATGTCTAGTTGACAAATCGGTCAAATCGGCCAACCCTTAGGTGGTAAGAGACCAAGGAGGCGCACGTGAGCGTTCAGCCAGCAAAATGGGATGTCCAAGTGTTTTTCGACGGTGATTGTCCGTTGTGCGTGCGTGAGATTCGCATGCTCCAATGGCTAGACCGCAAAGGGCAGCGCATTTGGTTTACGGATATCGCAGCGAAGACCTTCGATGCGTCAACCTATGGCACCACTTACGCGGCGCTCATGGAGAAGATCTTCGGACGTCTGCCCGATGGCACATGGATCGAAGGCGTCGAGGTGTTTCGCCGTCTCTACGGCGCGGTTGGCTTCGGCCCGCTCGTGTGGCTCACACGGGCTCCCGGCGTGCGGACGCTCATGGATTTTGGCTATGAGAAGTTTGCGAAGAACCGATTGCGGCTCACCGGTCGCTGCAAACCCGGTGACGTCTGCGCGCTGCCTGAGCGCGCGCACTAGGGACACGCCCTAATCTCGTTCGTAAGCGCCCACCGAATAACCCGCGCTGCAATCTGCGGGTCCTACAGCGCCGGTGCGCGTGGCACCCACGATATCGACGGCGGTGTCGCCGGGGCCGCCGCCTGTTCCTCCTGTTCGCAAGTCACAGCTCGCGCCGCCATTGAACAGCGACCAATTGTTGTCGAAGTGTGTCGCCGGGTTGTTGTCTGCCCCGAGCAGGTTGCTCACCACGCCCGCCGCTGGCGCTGGGTCTACGCGAATGTTGTTCGCACCAGGAATTACCGCTTCGAGTGCCGCGGGGTCTGTGTAAGCATCGCCAGCAAAGGTGCCGAGTCCCGTACCCAGGGAGTAGCCGTTGTGACTGTACTGCGTGAGCGCCGGCGCGTTGAAGGCTGCGCTCGTTGGCGCCAACGCGAGGAACAGGTTGTTGACGATCGCGAGTGACAGCGCCCCGTTCGTCAAAAGCACGCCCGTCGCGGCACTCGGCAGCGCGAAGGTATTCGAGACGACGCGTACTGTTTGTGTGGTGTCAGGCGTCGCAGGGAGCGAGATGGCCACCGTACCCGCGTGGAACAAGTTGTTTTCGATTTGGGTCTGCGCCACATCCGTGTAGGTCGTCACGAAACCAACAGTTCCGCATTGGAAGCGATTGCCGCTCACGAGGTTCGTGCGCACAGTTGAAACGCAGGTGCCGAGTGAGACCAAGTCATTGCCAGTCAGCAGCGGACCACTGAAG
>JBIKMD010000707.1:0-3725 GCA_044359465.1 Myxococcota bacterium | reverse complement strand
GTGTCGGACGAGGACGATGCGAGCACGATGTCTGAGCATCCGCAGGCGCTACTGGCGATCAAGGAGAACATCTTTGTCATAGCGGTTGTGGATCCGAGTGCGGGTCCACTGCGTGGCTGCAACAAGACGAGCGCTTTTAGCGGCGCGCCCCGCTATCACGAAGGCATGGCGGTCCTTGGTGAGCACGGGAGGATCATCGACTTCTGCGTCAGCCTCGATACCGCTATCGACACGCTTGCTCTGCTAGCGTTGAAGCAGGCTTGCGCAGGCGCTCCACTTTCGGAGTGAGGTCTTGGAAAACGGACAGGTTGGAAACACAAAGCCTATCAGATCCCCTCGAACTCAGCGGGCTCCGCGCCCTCTTCGGTGAAATTTCTGACGGTTTTTGGCCCGATTGTGAGGACACACAGTAGCTACAGTTTGTGCGGAGATCGGAACGAGACTACGTGGTCGCGGCCGCCGAGTTCGAAGTCGTAGCCGAGTGGCCGTGGCCGTAGGCGGCCAAGCGTTATCGAATCAACTTTGTTAGCATCTGCAGGGCACGAAGCAACACACCCTGCGCTTCCTGTATCTTCCCATTGTCAGCCGCGTTTAAGACCCCACATGTTGAGCTGAACCGAAATCGAAGCCCGACGAAAACTGGTCCGCGATCGTCGATTATCTGCGAGGCATTTCGTCGTGCATCAATGTGGCGAGTGAAAGAACTCTATCGCTCAGCGATACACATCGAGCTGCTGGAAGTTGAATCGAATGTCTGTGTCCATGAGAAAACTATCGACGGTGCTGCAATCGGAGTTGTCTTCCGGCGCGAGAGCCCTGTAACAGTTTGGGACACGATCTCGGTGCAAAGACCGACGCCGGCCACGGCCACTCGGCTACGACTACCAGCTCGGCCGCCGGCCGCGACCACGTTGTCTCGATCCTCTACCGCAGCCTGAGCCAGCTCCAGATCCAACGGCTGAGAAGCGAGGCGGGCGCCGAAGCGAACTCAATCTCCGGCCAAGCTCTAGCTAGCTCGCTAATACCAACTCACTTGAGTAGCTTGTCGATGGCGGCTTGGACGAGCTGCGGATTGGCTTGGCCTTTGCTCTCCTTCATGACCTGGCCAACGAGGAAACCAGCCATCTTGGCTTCGCCTGCTTTGAGCTTGGCCGTTTGTTCCGGGTGCTTGTCGAGCACAGCTTTGACGATCTTTTCGATCGCGCCAGCATCGCTCACTTGTTGCAAGCCGAGCTGCGCGACGATTGCTTTTGGGTCGCCGCCTTTGTCGAACATCACGCCCAGCACTTGGCGCGCTGCGCCTTGGGAGATGGCCTTTGTTTCGCCAAGCGCAATGAGCTCACGAAATTGCTCAGGCGTGAGCTTCAGCGCGCTCAGATCGTCTTTGGCAAGCGGTAGGAGCTGGTTGACGATCCACTTAGCCGCTGGTTTGAAGAGCTGCGTGTCGCTGCCTGCCACCTTGTCGAAGAACGCGTGCACCACGTCATTGCGTGTGAGCAGCACGGCTTCTTCTTCGCTCATGGTGCCAGAGGCTTTGAGCTTCTCGCGAGCGGCTTGCAACGCTGGCGTTGGTGCCGCTTCAAAGACTTTGACCGTCTCGGCAGCATTGGCCGCAGGTTTGGCCTGCTGCTGTTTGACTGGGCGCGCAGGCGCTTCTTCTTTCTTGGTCCAACTGTCTTTCAGCCCCACGGCGCGATTGAAGACGGGCGCGCCTGCTTTGGATGACACGGGATCGGTGAAGAAGAAGCCTTGGCGCTCGAGCTGCCAGTAAGTGCCCGGCGCGGCCGTGAGACCGTGCGGCTCAATCTTCGCGTCTGTGATCACTTCGAGTGAGTGGGGATTCATGTGCGTGAGAAAGTGTGCTTCGCCGCCGTCTGGATTCGGATCCTTGAACAAACGATCGTAGAGCCGCACTTCAACGTCTTTTGCGTGCTCGGCACTCACCCAGTGGATGATGCCTTTGATCTTGCGACCGTCGGCGGAACCGCCGTGCGCGGACGCAGGGTCATAGCTGCAGCGAAGCTCGGTGATGGCGCCGCTGCCGTCTTTCACTACGCGCTCGCATTTGATGATGTAGCCAAAACGCAGACGCACTTCGCCGCCTGGCACCAAGCGGTGGAAGTCCTTCTCTGGTGTCTCTTGGAAGTCGCTCTTCTCAATGTATAGAGTTTTAGACATTGGAATCTGCCGCGCGTCTTTGCGTGCAGCGTCTTGTGGCCAGAGCGGTGCGTCGATCGTTTCCGTCTTTCCTTCTGGCCAATTTTCAATGACCACTTTGAGCGGCCGCAGCACGCAAAGCAAACGTGCAGAGCGACTATTGAGATCTTCACGCACGCAGAACTCGAGCTTGCCAATGTCTACGAGGCTGTTCGACTTGGCGATACCAATCATGTCGCAGAACGCGCGAATGGCCTCTGGCGTGTAGCCGCGGCGGCGCATGCCTGAAAGCGTTGGCATGCGTGGGTCGTCCCAGCCGCTCACGTGTTTGTCTTTGACCAGCTCTAGGAGCTTACGCTTTGAGAGCACGGTGTAATCGATGTTGAGGCGCGCAAACTCGATCTGCTCCGGCATCCGCTTGGGTGCGCCGGCGAAGGTCACCTGCTGCAAATACCAATCATAGAGCTCGCGGTTGTTCTCGAACTCGAGCGTGCAAATGGAGTGGGTGATGCCTTCAAAGGCGTCGCTGAAGCAGTGCGCAAAGTCATAGAACGGATACACGTGCCAGGTGTGCGCCGTGCGGTAGTGCGGCGAGTCCTTGATGCGGTACATCAGAGGGTCGCGCATCTTCATGTTCGGATTGGCTAGGTCGCCTTTGGCGCGCAGCACTTTGCTGCCAGGCTTGAACTCGCCCTTTTGCATGCGCTCGAAGAGCTCACGGTTCTCTTTGGGTGAGCGCGAACGGTAGGGGCTCGGTTTGCCTGCCTCTGTCACGGTCCCGCGGTAGGCGCTGATCTCTTCTTCGCTCAAATCTTCGACGTAGGCTTTGCCTTCATCAATGAACTTGAGCGCGATGTCGTAGAGTCTTTGGTAATAATCCGAGGCGTAGAACATGTTCTCGCCCCAGTCGAAGCCGAGCCACTTCACGTCGCGCTTGATGCCTTCGACGTATTCCATGTCTTCGGTCGTTGGGTTGGTGTCGTCCATGCGCAAGTGGCAAACGCCGCCGTAGTCACGCGCCAGTCCAAAGTTTAGACAAATCGACTTGGCGTGCCCCATGTGCAGGTAGCCGTTCGGCTCGGGAGGGAAGCGGGTGGCGACGCGGCCGTCATACTTCTTGCTGGCTAGGTCTTCCTTCACGCGCTCGGCAATGAAGTGGACGTGGTCTTTGGTCGTGTTCATCGCTGCGTGTTGTCTCTCATTTCATGGGGTTTAGTCACGTCCCCACGCATGGAAGTTACAAACCCGCTGCGCTCAGCGGCGTCTAACGCTCACAGCGAGACGTAGAGGTTGTCGACGACTTCAGTGACGCCTGGCGCGGCCCAAGCTGCACTGGAGGCATCTTCGATCGATTGAAACGACGAGGCATGCCCAGTGAGCGTCACCTTACCACCCATGGTCTCGACTTGAATCGACTTTGCATCCGCGGTGGCCTGACGTTTGAGGGCTTCGCTGATCCGCTCCTTCACTTCTGAGGCAGAGCTTTGTTGTTTGATCCCAATGGCGTTGTAGATGTTACTCACGCCCATGAGCGTGCGAATCGCATTCTCTGCTTCGTCCCGCTGGTA
>JBIKMD010000706.1:0-3728 GCA_044359465.1 Myxococcota bacterium | reverse complement strand
AGACGTGCCGTCGAATCGCTATGCCGTGCGAGAGCTCGGCTGGTGGCAGAGCTTTGAAGATCGTGGCTTGAAGATCACGGCAGTTCCCGCAGCGCATGAAGGCAATCGGATGCTACATGACGCTGCGTCGCACCCTGTCGCTTTTGGCGGCTATGTGATCGAGTACGCCGGACACTCCGTCTACTTCGCTGGTGATACCGCCTACGAACCAGCGCTGTTCGAACAGATCGCCGAACGTTTTCCCAAGCTGGATTTGGCGCTGCTGCCGATCGGGCCCATCGCACCAGAGAAGATGATGCTTGAGCATCACATGAACCCCGAACAAGCGTTGCGCGCGTTTGCGACCCTAGGCGCAGCGCAGCTGATCCCCGTGCACTTTGCCACGTACATGCACTCGTTCGATGATCCCGGCGACTGCGAAGCGCGCTTCGATGCGGCAGTGGCGCTCGAGCCCGGCTTGAGCTCTCGTGCACACCGCCTTGCCGTCGGTGAGCGGCGCGTCGTTCTTCCGCTGCCTCCTGCTTCCGCTGAGGTGTCCAGCGTGCGAAACGCAGCTTCACGGCTCTAGGCAGCCCGAGCAGATTGCAACGAACTGTCGAAAATCGTGCACGACCCGTGTCGACCCATTAAGAGCGGGGTATCATGTCAATCCGAACGGTTCTTGATGAGCTCACTCCGGAGCAGATGGTCGACCGGCTCAGCTTGGCGCTAGAGGGTGCGAGCCTCGGCATCTGGGACTGGGACCTACGCGACGACACCGTCCAGTTCGACCGTCGCTGGTGCGAGTTGATCGGTCTTGATCACGCTTCCACGGCGATGCACCTCGACACTTGGAAGACGCGCGTTCACCCTGACGATCTCGAGCTTGTGTACCGAGAGATTCAGGCGACCCTCGAGGGGCGCACAAATCGCTACGAGAAGGTTCACCGTCTGCGGCACGCCAATGGCGAGTGGGTCTATATCCTCACTCGCGGCAAAGTGTCAGGCCACGACGACCAAGGGCGCCCCATCCGTTTCACGGGTACCCACTTCGACGTCACAGAAGTAGAGCGCGCTCGCCGCCTGCTAGAGGACCAGCAGCGGGCGGTCGAAGAGACGGTGCGCAGCCTGCCGGCGGCCGTCGCCATCGTCGACACGCAGATGCGCTACCTTGCCGCGAGCCGCGAGTGGATCACGGGCTATGGCCTCGACGCCCAAGCCATCGTCGGCCGGTCTCACTACGAGATCTTTCCCGATATTCCCGAGCGCTGGAAGGTGTTGCACCAGCGCGCCCTCGCGGGGGAAGCGCTCAGCGAAGAGGAAGACCCCTTCGAACGCGCCGACGGCAGCACCATGTGGCTGCGCTGGGCGTTGCGGCCATGGCGTCGCGCCGAGGGCAGCATCGGCGGCCTGTTCTTGATGAGCGAAGACGTGACCGACAGGGTCTCTCAGCGAGAGCGCGAGGTGGTAGAGAACCGCTTGGCCTCGCTTGGCCTCGTCGCTGGGGGCATCGCCCACGAGCTCAACTCGCCGCTGCAGACCATCGTGCTGGCGGCCGACGAGCTGAGGACGTCGCTCGACCGCGGGCAAATCGACCCTGTCGACATGCAAGAACTGGTCGAGACCATCGTCAACACGACCCGCCGAGCTGCCGAGCTCACGACAGCCCTGCGCGCCATGGCCCGCGGCGACACAGACTCAGCCGGCATCAGCAGCGTGTTGCTGAGTAGCGTGCTTCGCGACGCGGGCGCGCTGGCGCGGTCACGTGTGGTGGGCAAGCAGCTTCGCTACGAGCTCGTCGATCGAACCCCGGGAAGCTCAGTGAAAGGCCGCGCCTCTGAGCTCACCCACGTTCTCCTAAACTTGCTCAACAACGCTTGCGACGCCGTGCTCGAAAAGAGCGGATGGGTGCGTCTTGAGACCGAGGCCGTCGCAGGTGCGATCGTCGTTCGCTGCGTCGATAGCGGGCCGGGCATCGAAGCGAAGCACCAGGGCCGCTTGATGGAACCGTTCTTCACCACCAAAGGCATAGGCCAGGGCACAGGTCTCGGGCTCAGCATCGCCTACAACTTGGCGCGCAAGAACCAAGGCACGCTTCGTTACGTCCCTGATGCTCCGACCACGACCTTCGAGTTGCGACTGAATCCTGCGGACACGCCATGACGCGTTTGTTGGTCGTCGACGACGAGGAAGCGCTCGTTCGCATGATCGCGCGCTTGATGAAGCGCCATGGCTTTGAGGTGGCTACGGCCACAACCGGCGCCGCCGCCCTCGAGGCCGCGACCACCTGGGTCCCTGACGTGGTGCTGTCGGACGTTCGTATGCCAGTGATGGACGGTCCCACGCTGTTGAAGAACATGCGCGCGTGCGGTCTGTCGATGCCGGTCGTGTTCCTCACCGGCTACGCGTCTCGCTCCGATGAGACCTTGATGGCCCTGGGCGCGAGCGCCGTCTTGGGCAAGCCAATCGACCCTGAGACCCTTGTCGAGTTGCTCGGAACGCTTATCGCACCGAAGTGAGCGCGCGCCGATCCAATGCCGACTGCTGCTGACAAACAAACCGGCGAGTCATAATGCTGACCCTTGTAGTCAACCAGCTTCAACGGACGATCCGAAATCGAGTATGTAATGCTGTCGCGCGCGCCCATGCCGTCACCGGAGTGTTGGTAAGGCACTGGGTTTTTGCTTTCGACTTTCACCTTGGTGAGCATGAAGTCGAGCACCTCTGCGTCGCGCCAGTTGCCTTTCCATAAGCTCGGCAAGTTGGCCAATGGCTTGAGGGGGCCGCAGGTGGCTACGCGCATGTTCATGAAGCCAGGGCGAACACCGGCGAATGGAAACATGGTGAAGCCGAAGCCGAAAAATGGCGCCGTGCCGACACCACAGAGCCCGGCAGGGCCTTCATAGATCACTTGACCTGATTTCACTGGAATCGCGCGGTCGCCGCGGACAGGATCCATGAAGTAACCTTCGTCGCCCAGGTTGGTGACTCGCACTTCGTTGTTAAAACCGTGGCGAAGCATGTGCGGCACGGTCTTGCCCAGGACGGCCATCAAGTAGCCAGCCGCAGTTGCCGTCAAACGTTTCATCGCTTTGCTGCGAGCCGCCCAGTTCTTAATGGCATTGTAGTCATTCAGGATGCGCGCGTCGTAACCTTGGCCAGCGAAGAAAAAGCGTTGGCCTTCTGCTTCGATCAAATCGATTTCGACCGCGTTGTGGCGAGGACCGCTCAACACTTTGAGCAAATCTTCCGTCGCGTTTTTGGCGCTGACGACGTTGCTCAATCCGTTGCCGGTGCCTAGCTTCAAAATGCCGAATTCCGGGTACGGCAGAAGCGTTTGCCGTTCACCGAAGTGACGCGAACGTTGCGTGCGCCATTCGTTGGCTTCGTCGATGTAACGGAAGACGTGGTTCATGACGTTGACGAGCGTGCCATCACCGCCGCCGCACATGACGGTGCAGGCCAGCTCGGCGCTACCGGGCAGGCTGGGCCGCCGGGGTCGCAACTCGCGCCACTCGCGAATGCGGGCCCCGACCAAGCGGTCATTCGCGGCAACCTAGTGAAGCTCGATGCTCGCCGCACCTTTCACCCGCTTGGGCTAGAGTACACTCTGCGCTGGAGCCAAATCGGCGGCGAAAGCGTGACGCTGTCAAACGCGGATTTACCCGTGCCAAGCTTTGTGGCGCCGCCCAGTACCGCGACGCTCACGTTCCGTCTCGTCGCCACGGGGCCTTACGGAAGCGAGACGG
>JBIKMD010000704.1:0-3732 GCA_044359465.1 Myxococcota bacterium | reverse complement strand
CTGAGCTACGAGTCGATGGAAGATCTACTCCGCGGAATTGCGCCGCGTCAGAAGCTCTTTTTCATAGACACCTGTGAATCGGGTGAGCTCGAAGACGCGGTTCGAGTCACCGCCCTCGACCATGCGAGAGCGCGCGGACTCACGCGCAAGACCACGGCGCAACAACGGCGGCCCTACCTGCTCGATCGCGATCGTTATGTGTATGGCGACTTGACGCGGCGCACCGGGGCCGTTGTGTTTTCATCGTCGCGTGGCGGTGAGCCGTCTTTTGAGAGTGAGGCCCTGAAGAATGGCTTCTTCTCCGCCGCACTCATCACGGGTCTACAAGGAAGTGCGGACGCTGACAAAAGCGGTCAAGTGAGTCTTGATGAGTTGCGCACTTACGTCACCTTGGCCGTGGCTAAGCTCAGCCAGGGTTTGCAGAATCCCACCGTAGATCGAGACAATCTGCGTCTACGAGTGAGTTTCCAAACCGGTGCAAAGTGACATTGGCGCCTTAGCAAGCAGAAACATTTGCGCCTCTGGTGACGAAAACACCTACACTTATGACGATCACTACCCAGGCGCGTCCGCAGGTCCTCACCAAACAAGAGACTGAACAAGTCGTCGAGAACAAACCGGCGGAGAAGAAGTCGGGCATTAGCCTGGAAGTGAAGCTCCACATCGACAAAGAGGTGGTGACGGACGCGATGGCCCAGATTCCGGGTCTCATCGCTAAGGCAGCGCCCGAAGTTCAAAAGATGTTGCCGGATCTCACTGATTCTGCGGTCAAGCTGATTGCCGCGCTCGGACCAGAGGCGCACAAAATCATCGCGTCAGGGATGTCGAGCGCAGTGTCTCAGATGGGTGCGCTCACGACCACGGCGTTGAGCAGCGCAAAAGAAGCGGCCCTGGCTCCCGTTCGAGGAGCAAAAGACATGGCGGTGAATGCGGCATTGGCGCCGTTCAAGCTCGGCGCGAAGATTCTATTCGGCGGGTAGAACGAGCACTCTCACATCGGGATGACGCCCGGAGGCGCTGGCGGACGTTTACCCCCAAGCATGACGTCCGAACCGCCGAAGGACCGTACCGGGGCCGTAGTAATCAACAGCGAACCGATCGCCCCTTGCGCTTCGACAGCATTGACTTGCTGCGATGACTGCTCAGGCTTTTTCTTCTGTTTTTGCATGTTTGAAGTCCTCCTGCCTCTCCAGCTTGCAGGCAGGGTGCCATGGCCAGGTACCACGATTTCATTGCAGAAAATGACAGTGTAGGGGCGAAAACGACCGTTTTTATGCTATTTTAAAAGTCTGTTTTCTTCACTCAGAGACGAGGCGGTCGGCACGCACGAGATAGCGCGAGCGCGCCCGTGCTGCGGTTTCGAATGCGTCTCCGGGCTGCCCCTGCCCTGGGCTCGTGAAGCTCCACGCCCGCCCTTGTTCGTCCACGATGAGTGAGGACCCAGAGGATGACGCCGCGTAGCTCGCAGCGCCACGTAGCAATTCGATGTTAGCAAGCTGCAAACCGCTGGAGTCGTGTCTCGACCACCTCGCTGGAGAGAAGGTGATGTACTCGAATGTTGTCCTTTGTTTGGTGGTAACCCCCATCCCTTGCGCCCCAACGGCTTCGGTTTCGAGAGACAACTTGTCATTCGCAAGCGATACCAAACCGGTTTGGCCTGAATCGTCTGCAATCAGCAGACGCTGACCATCGTAGCCTACGAAACAGGCTTCACGCGTGAGCATAGCCAACGACCCAAGTAGGGCGTCTTGTCTCCACAGCCAAACCTCTCCACCCGCGCCGCAGGCCACGGTTCGCTGTGCGTCGAGTTGCAACGCCATTCTGACTGTCTTGTCGTGGGGTGGGCGAAGGACACGTCTGTTTCCCTGCAAATCGAATTGTTCGACGTGCACTGTGTTTCCGGGATCCGTCACGCCCACCGCAAAACTGTCGCTCGTTTCATCAAGGCTGATGCTCACCGCGCTGCCTTCGAGGGTTGCCGCTGTCTGCTTGGTCCAGACGCCATCCTTCCCAACGTAGACCTCTGCCGTTTGTCCCGACGCAACACCTACCCGATTTTGCGTTCGCGCAACGACACCCTCTGCGCCTGCGTACGCCGCAACCCGAACCGCTTGGTGCCCGTCATCAGCAGCGAAGAGGCCTTCGGTGCTGAGGTACGCGCTCTTCATGCCGCTGCGGTCGAGTGCGACATCGAGCGCTTCGCCGGGGATCGGTTGCGACTTGACGAGCGATTGGGCGAGATCCCAACGATAGAGATAGCCATCATCGCCTGTTGATGCGCCTCGATCCCCGCTGGCATGCACAGAAATGACAGCACCAATATGACCGTGGTGACGCCAGCGAATGTCACCACTGTCCGCGTCGAATACGATCACCTCTCCGCGTTGTGAGCCGACGACCAACAACGTTCCGTCTTTTGCGAAGGTGACGGCTCTTCGATGCATCACTGGCTCTGGAGAGGCCCAGCGGGCTTTGCCTTCGCCAACGCTCCAAACCTTGATGCCTTCCGTGGATGCCGAGACGACGCGCGTACCCTCTCGCGAGAACGCAACCGCCGTCACCGCGCTTCTATGCGCGTTCGGGTTGAGCAGGGTCCATTTACCGTGATCAATATCAAAGATGCCAAACGCGCCGTTTGCTCCACCTAATGCCAGCAACTTTTCGTCGTTCGAGAAATGGGCGACGGTGACGATTTCAATACCTTTCACTTCGCTTGTTTTGAGCCCATGGACGAGCGCGTGTTTGAGCACGCCCGGTTGTTGTTCGTAGCGACCAAACGCGACGATGTGCTTTCCGGTGTGCGAGCTTCGCACATTGAAAAAACCGGCCTGAATCGGAACGATCATCGTTCTGCGCTGCGACGATACTTCGAAGCGCCAGATTCCCGAGTCCTGGACTGCTAGCAATACGCCACCGTCGCCACTCGCTGCCACATCGAGGACTGGCGTGTCTTGTAGCGCGAGTAGCTGACTGGTGCTCTCGCCGACCTTCCATGTGCGCCAGAAGCGGCCGCGCTCGCAGCCTAAAATGACACTCTCGCCCGGTTGCAACCAATCGAAAGGTGCGCAGCCCTGTTCGAGCACCGCCTCTGAGAAAGACGGCGCCTCGAGCGGCCCAAAACGAAGCCGCTTGTCGCCCTGTAAGCTCGCAGCCACGAGCACGCTGCTTGCGGGGTCTTGAATGGCCTGCACCTGCGAGGTGTCGAATTTGTTTGCACTCGTTTGACCCTGCAACTGCCATTGCACGGTGCCGATCATTTCCCGGAGTGCGTCGTTGTCCGCGCCGCCGTTGGACGCTGCTGCGAGGTATGCCACTGCTTCCAAGGGTCTGCCGTCGAGCAGCGCCAAGCGGCCTTGCTCTTGTTTGAGTGCGAGGACCTGCGCGCGGGCCCGTTGATAGCCGTTCGCGATCAGCAACAGCGCAATGATCAGCGCTACAAACGCTGAGGCGCCGAGCGAGAGGCGGGTTCGGCGCACGAGCTTCTCTAATCTCAAACTGGCGGCTGCGAACGCGCGCTCCGTTTCTGTGAGGCCGCCGCCTGCACGCGCATGCCATAACTTGTATTCCGCGAGCGCTTCATCGCGCCAAAGCAAACCACGAGGCCTGCCGCGATCGAGCCATTGTCTTGCTGACGCGCGAATCGCATCGCGCAGTCGCGCATTTTCTGCATCTTCTCTCAGCCAGGTTGCGAGCCGCGGCCAAGACACGATCAACGCTTCATGAATGATCTCG